>JBATUM010000117.1:0-9011 GCA_049671145.1 Promethearchaeia archaeon | reverse complement strand
CATATATATTGCCTATAAAAGTTTCGAAGAAAGATTTTCATCCATATGAATTCGAGGAAATTATTAATCAACATCTCCAAGATGGGTGGAAGATTATAAATTGCGAATCTATATATCTCGGTGGAGTTAGTCCGGAAAATGGCATTCATTATACTGCCTATTTAGTTAAAGATTGATTTTATATCTAAATTTTTTTTTAATATTTACTTGGAGTTATTCATGAAGATGTAATAAACTCTTAAAATTCCACTAGTTAAATAAGTTTTAATAAAAATAAATAAAAATCTTTATGTAGTGCTATTATATATAATGTTTATTGAACTTGAGATAATGTTATAATAGGCATCATGTATGACGCAATTTTCAAAATAGTTGTTTTTGGTGATGCGGGTAGTGGTAAAACCACCTTAACAAAGAGACTTATGACAAATTTATTCATTTCAGATACTCAAATGACGATAGGGGTAGAATTTGTAATAAAAACCATCTTTATTGATGGTAAAGAGATAAAATTGCAGATTTGGGATTTTGGTGGTGAGGAGAGATTTAGATTTCTCCTTCCAAAATATATCCGAGGTGCAAGCGGTGGAATATTAATGTATGATATTACAGACAATACTTCTCTCTTTCATGTTGAAGATTGGCTATCGGTCATACATGAAACAGGTGAAGTATTTCCCATAATTCTTGTTGGAGGAAAAAGTGATTTAGAAGCATATCGTCAAATATCTTCTGAAGAAGGACTAGAAGCTGCTAAATCAAACGATTTATATGAATATATTGAATGTTCCAGTAAAACGGGTGAGAATGTTGAAAAGGTGTTCGAGATTATAGCAAGGTTAATGTTCAAAAAATTAATTTAGGATTGTTTTTACTTCATTTTTTAGGTGTTCTTTGCTTTGATCATTATCAACATCATTTTAAATCTTTCAAGAGCTTTCAGGGCATGGGGCTCATTTGCTGGCATAATAATCATTTGACCCTTATTAAGTATATAATCTTTTTTAGATATAGTGATTTTAACTTTTCCATCAATTACATTCACTAATGCGTCAAAGGGAGCGGTGTGTTCGCTTAAACCCTGATCTTCATCGAAAGAAAATAGAGTTACTGTACCTTCATTTTTATCTATTAGAGTTCTGCTGACTACGGAACCCTCTTGATAATCCAACATATCATTTAAATTATAGATCTCTACCACATCTTTTATACGGATTTCATTTGACAAATTTTTCTCACTTTTTTTATAATTAATTAATTTTGAATTTAATAAGTGTGAAACTGATATAAAGATAAATGCGAACATGTTATTTTTAAAATGCAAATATATATATCTATTTATCATCTCTATTAATTTAAAAAAATCCGTTAAAAGCTAAAATTGGGGATTTAAGTGCCAAATTTCTGTACATATTGCGGGAACCCATTACAATCTAGCTGGAAAGTCTGTCCCGTCTGCGGCAAGTCAATTTATTTTCTAGTTAGCCCTACAACTACCGCAGAAATAAGTCCAAAATCAATTAGTAGCAAGGAAGAACCGTCTGTTTTAATGAGAAAGGAGCCAAAACGCTTTACAAAAAAAAGGATTAAGATAATCGTTATCGTATCTAGTATTATATTAGCTGCAATTATAATTCCTGTAACTGTTTTTTTTACAACTAATTGTTATAGAACTATTAATTATTATGTGTCTCATGGTCAAATATCGAAATCTTATTCCTGTATATTTCCGCGTTCCACCTATAATTATTATGTAAACCAGCCTCATCCTGATCATAGTATGTTGGGTTGGGATGATGTTGCCTTAACATTTGCTTCCTATTGTACTCCAGATGATGGTGAAATATTAAAAATTGCTCAAGAAGTTAAATCTCAATGCATAAACCAAAGCAATGATGAAGAAGTTATAAATGCACTACTTAGTTTTACGCAAGGAATAACTTATAAAAGTGAAGCATTTGATAGAGCACAATATCCTTTAGAAACTATAATAGATAAAGGTGATTGTGAAGATTTATCAATATTTTTTGGTTCAATAGTAGAAAGCTTAGGATATGAGGCGGTTATTTTATGTGTTCGGGTATACGATACAACTGAAGCTGAATGGTTTTACCATGCTTGTATAGGAGTTCACTTAGATTTCATTCCAAACCACCATTTAAGTTATCCTCCCAGTTATTATTTCAATGCTACCGAAGATGATAATCAATATTGGCTATGTGAAACCACAGATCAAGGTTGGATGGTTGGACAATTACCAGCTTCAAATCCAGTATATTTTGAAATATTAAGTCATGCCTTTGTTAATTAACTTATTTCTTATTTCATTCACATTATTCTAAGTTAACTATAATATCTCCAGAACAATTTTCTTGAGAATATAATAAACATTTTTTAATTTTAGGCTCAATTTCATACTTAATTCCTAAAGCATCTAACCAACAACACACGCGAAAAATTACCCCACATTCATAATTTTCTTTTACTCCAATCATTTTCATCCCTTCAAAAGCAAAGCATTTATTCATTTCCCAATGGATACGACTTTCTTCAAGGAAGGTATAATTAAATCTCATAAAATCACCTTTTAATATACTAAAAGCATCATCAATGAATTGTTTAAGCTGTTCGAAATTTGTTATTTTTACATTTTCCATCCCCGAAGCTTTTTTAATTCTCTGGACTTCAAGAAGCGATAGATTTCTGATCGCACTTTTATTTAATTTATTGGCAGCATCAATACCAAGCTCCTTCACAGAATTATAAAACCAAGACCCATCATGAGTCATCCAACATTTAATAAGGAGCTCCTTTAACTCATTTTTATCAAGTAGATTAAATAACGTCATATAAGCTCATTTTATAAATTTTTATTCACTTATTTTGAATATCTGATTAATGTTTTTTGACATCAGCATCTAATTTATCATTACATAATTTATCGCACTTTTGTATAAATTGATTATCTCTTCCAATATAGAAAAACTCAACTTTTCCATATTTCTTACTAATTTGATAGACTTTACTACATAGTTTTGACAAATGAGGGAGATTAATTTTCCAGTTTTTATTGATTTGCTGGATTGCTAAATTGCTATCAGAAAAAATTTGGAGATGGCCTTTATGAAAGCTTTCGGCAGCTTTTAAAGCATTAATAATGGCTTGATATTCCGCTTGGTTGTTCGTAGCCTTTCCTATAAAACTAACACCATGATGGATTATGGTATTATTATGTACAAAGAGGAAAGCACATGCAGCTGGACCAGGATTACCACGTGCGGCACCATCCGTATAAATTTTTAGAATTTCTCCTTTTTTAATCAAATATTTACTCATAATGTATTTTAAGATTTCAAGTTAATTTGAAATTATTGATTTTAATAATTAATCTATAAAAGATTAAAGGGGCTATTTTGGAGTAAATAATAGTTTTGTCTCTTCTCTCTCTGATTCATATTCATATAAATTGTACCAATCCCATATTTCAAGAGCAAAATCTATAAAAGCATGGCCCTTGGCGGTCAAGATGTTATTAACACGTATTAATCTGGTATCAACATAATTTTCTCTTGGAAAAGGGTCTACTTCATTTCTTTCTTCATACAATTTTGGTTCTTCTGAAGTTGTATATTTTGTTTTATTGAGAAGGCCCATTTTAGCCAGGAATTCGGGTCCGGCACAAATAGCTGCGATTAATTTATTTTCCTTATTTAATTTTTTGACTAATTGTTCTAGTTCTGGTTTTAGTATTCTTTCAATTCCTCCTGGAATGATAATTCCTTCTATGTCATTCAATTCTAAAGCTTCGGAAACTGTTTGATCCGGTATTATAGTTAAACAAGAGATACTTTTTACAGCTGATTTCTCATACCCAATATAGATTACTTTATACTCATCAGTTTCTCCTATACCAGAACAAATAAAGGTAATTTCAAAATCAGAAAATGTATCATAAATGAAGCATAATATCTTTTTCATAGACTCAAAAATGAAGTTTGTAATAAAAGGCTATTTATTAAACTAGACTGTAGCATGTTCAGTTCTTCTAATAATCTCATCCTGTAGATCTACACCTAAATTAATGAAATAATCACTATATCCTGCAACTCGTACGATTAGATCTCCATATTTTTCTGGATTTTTCTGTGCTGCCCGTAAAGTATCTGCTGATACAACATTGAATTGGATATGATGCCCATCCATTTCGAAATATGCTCTAATTAAGTGAGCTAATTGATTAATTCTATTCTGGTCAGAAAAGAAATGGGGAGTATATTTTTGGTTCAATAAAGTTCCTCCTGTTCTTAAATGATCAATTTTACTAGCAGATTTAATAACTGCAGTTGGACCATTGGTGTCCATACCCTGAACTGGGGAGATACCTTCTGATAAAGGCGTATAAGCCCTACGACCATCTGGTGTGGCACCTGTCACTTGACCGAAATAAACATGAACTGTTGTAGGAAGAAGATTGATACGATGCACTCCACCTCTAGTATTAGGACGATTATTAATAGCATCATACACAATGTTAAAAACTTGAGTAGTTAATGAATCAGCATAATCATTATCATTTCCATACTTAGGAGTTTTATAGATTAGCATCTGGCGGATAAAATCATATCCCTCAAAATTATTATCTAAGCTTTTTATCAATTGTTCCATGGATATATTTTTTGTATCAAATACGTTATACTTTAAAGAAGCCAAACAATCCGTAATACTACCCATTCCTACAACTTGAATGTAAGATGTGTTATATTTAGCTCCACCATTATTGTAATCCTTCCTATTCTTAATACAATCATCGATCAATATTGACAGGAAAGGTGCCGGATTTTGTGCCCAAATTCGTTCAATTATCTGATTTCCCTTAATCTTTATATCTACAAAATGCTTAATTTGTGCATTATAAGCTTTGAAGAGATCCTCAAAAGTTTCAAACGATGTTGGATCACCGGTTTTCAATCCAATCTGTTTTTTAGTTATCGGATCAAAACCATTATGAAGCGTTATTTCAAGTATTTTTACTAAGTTAAAATACCCTGTTAGAATGTATGCTTCTTTCCCAAAAGCACCAGATTCAACACAGCCACTTGCTCCACCATTTCGAGCATCTATCAAAGATTTACCCTGCTTAGTTAATTCTTGAATTATTGCATCTGTATTGAAAACTGAAGGCTGTCCAAAACCAGTTTTAATAATTTCAAGCGCTCGATTTAAAAATTCATCTGGAGTTTTATTACTTATCTGAACATTACTACTTGGTTGAACTATCCTCATTTCTTCAATTACATCTAAAAGTATATAAGACATTTCATTAACTCCATCAGAACCATCCTCCCTAAGGCCACCGATGTTAATATTACAAAAATCAGTATAAGTATTGCTTTCTTCTGCTGTTACTCCAACTTTGGGTGGAGCAGGTTGATTATTGAATTTCACCCAAAAAGCTTGAAGTAATTCATAATTATCTTCCTTTGTCAATACACCATTAGCTATATCATTTTTGTAGAACGGAAATAGGTGCTGATCCAAACGCCCGGGATTGAAAGAATCCCACGTATTATATTCTGTTATTACACCTAAATGAATAAACCAATAATGTTGAAGTGCCTCCCAAAATGTTCTTGGAGCATATGCTGGGACATGGGAACATATATCTGCTATCTTCTCTAACTCTTTTTTTCTGATTTTATTTGACTCAATTTTAGCCAGTCGTCTGGCTTCTTGCGCATGGCGTTGTGCAAAATTGATTATTGCATCTGCAGCGATATCCATTGCTCTTAACTGCTCTCTTTTATTAAAAGCTTCTGGATCATTGTAAAAATCTAATTTTTTTATACTTTCTTTTATTTCTTGTTTAAAATCAAAAAATCCCTTTTTCCATATATTTTTTCCTACAACTGTATGTCCCGGTGCTCTCTGTTCCATAAACTCTGTGAAAATACCAGATTCGTAGGCATCAATCCATGCATTATCAACTTGAGAGAAGATTTTATCACGAATAGATCTTCCTTTCCAAAAGGGAATGATTGTTTCTTCTGTCTTTTGCCTTGTATCTTCAGAAACTTTGAATGAAATTTTTTTGCGAGTATTTAAAATATCTAAATCTTGTAAGCTATGACAACATACCTCTGGATAAGTGGGCGTTGCTTTTGGTTCTGGACCGCGTTCACCAACAATTAATTCACCCGCATTGATACAGATTTTTTTATTTTCCATTAAGTACTTGAATGCCTTTGCTCTTGCAACTGGAGCTGAAAATTTATGAGCTGCACCAGTTTTATAAAACTCAGTTATTAATAGAGCGCGTTCTAATGAAATATAAGGGATAGCATTTCGGCTTTGAGCCCGTAATTTTTTAATTCGTTCATTCATTTTTTTAAATCGTTCTAGCTTCTAAATTATAAAATTGCTATAATAAAATTATTAATATTAGTGTATAAAAATTTTTTATGGTTCAATGGTCTACCACGCAGAATGATCTAAAATTGCATTAGTCGGACAAACATCTTGACATGCCATACATTCAGTACACTGAGCGATGTTATTTGCTACAACTTTACCATTTACTAGTTCATATACTTCAGCAGGACACACATCTATGCATTCTGCAACACCTACGCATAGATCTAAATCAATCTCTACCCAATGATTATTATCTTCCCATTTCTTTATATCAACCATTATTATCTAAACCTCTAATAGAATATTTATAATTAATTTTTGCATTAGAGAACTAGCTCCTATATTCATCTCCACAATCACCAATTATTTGAAATAGATCATTTGATTTAGAACTTATAGTTTCAATTTTTTGTATATCTTCTTGATCTAATGAAAAGCTAAAAATTCTTGAGTTTTCTCTAATATGTTCAGAAATGCCTAACCTTACGCCAATTATTGCTCCAGCTACAATTGGATTTTCTAAAACATAACGAACAGCAACGTTGGCAATGCTCACGTTATGCTTATTAGCTATATTTTTTAAAAGTATGAGCATTTTCTGAAAAAGATTCCAATTCCCCCATCTATCTATTATATTCTTATATTTATAAAGAGAAGCTGTTTTTAATTGTTCCCTATTAGGTTCTACTTTTCCAAGATATCTCTCACTTAAAAATCCTCCACATAAAGTACCATATGCTAATAACTTAATTCTATACTTTTTGCATAATTCTGCCATGTATTTTTCAGGTCTTCTATCGATTAATGAATATTGAACTTGATTAGTTAGAATATTTATCCCCATATTTAGAAATTCTCTAACGTGTTCCGTATCAAAATTAGTTAATCCTAAACTTACAATTATCCCTTCTTGTCTCAAATCATCTAAGTATTCAATCGCTTTAAGATAATTTTTATCTTGGTAATCCCACCAATGAAATTGAATCATATCTAGAACATCCATACCCATGCGTCTTCTTGAAAGATTAATAGCATCTTCAACTGTTAATCTAGTTATTTTTTGCGGTCTTGGTACCCATTTCGTAAAAAACCTTACATCCTTAAGTAACTCTTCTTTCTTTTGTTTAGCCATAAATTCTCTAAGTATTCTTACATATTTTTCAGCGGGTCCATAATGGTCTGCTAAATCCCATGTTATAAACCCGTTATCTATATGTTTTTCCATACTTTTTATTGCTTGATCTTTATTTATGTATCCATGAGCACCAGAAACTTGCCACATTCCATTCAAAATGCGACAAATTTTAAGGTTTTGATTTAAATTTGTTCTGCTTTCTGAAGGTAATTTCATGATATCTGCATATTTAAATTATTATCAAATTTAATATTGCTAGGAATATTTTTCCAAACTTAAAGGAATTCTATAAAAATTATAAGATCTCAAATTTATCTTAAAAAAATTAACTAGGTTAAATTACACGAATTCATTTGAATACCATTTCTCAATTATTTCAAATGAATTTTCTATGTGATCTTTAATAACAGTATAGAGCTCATCATAATTTTTTCTCGTGATATGAATGATAAAACGTAATAAAAAAGTGTTATTAATAAATTTAAGAAGATTTTCTCTTTGTTTTGGAATTAAATTATCCCAAATCTTCTTAATATAATTGATGCGTCTATTCTTTTCCTCAATTAATTTATTAATAAACCACTCTTCAAAAGAAGTTAAGTTTCTAAATAAATATCCCATCAGAGATTTAATGATTATAAGACTATTTAAAGTATCATTTTCACAACTTTATTCATAACAATAGTTCAAACAATCCTAAATTAAAAAAAAAAGGATAAATAAAAAAATAATTGATAGTCTACTACTTGGAGAGATTTTAGGGAGGTAATATTACTTTATCAATAACATGAATGATGCCGTTATCAGTTTCTATATCTGCTTTAATAACGGTTGCATCATTCACTTTTACCCCATCAGTGGCATCTATGGAAATTTTCTGTCCTTGTAGAGTTTTTACCTTCATAGTCCCTGAAAGGTCAGTCGATTTCACTTTTCCTTCGATTCCATGATATAAAAGGATTCCTTTTAATTTTTCAGGTTCTTTTAATAAGGAATTCAGAGTTTCAGAAGGAATCTTAGAAAAGGCATCATCAGTAGGAGCAAATATAGTAAATGGTCCTCCAGTTGATAATGTATCTACAAGGCCAGCAACTTCAGCAGCTTTTAGTAAAGTTGAAAAGCTACCAGCTTCTTTCGCTACTTCTACAATATTTGGCATATTTAATAATAGTCCATATTTTTAATTTTTATTTAGTATTAAAATTTAAGAAGATATACTATTAATAAATTCTAATTATAAAGTATTAATAGCAAATTTTTGGAAAAAAGACAAATTTTCCCCATTTAATTATCCTACTTTTACTAGATTTAAGTTTTACGGCAAAATACATTACTTAATAATAATTTGAAAAATAAACTGAAAATTAATAACTTATAATTTAGTCTATATTTAAAAATAACATTGGAAAAATATGAAATTATTAGGGTTAATTGGTGGAATGAGTTGGGAAAATACTATTGAGTA
>JBATUM010000116.1:0-8700 GCA_049671145.1 Promethearchaeia archaeon | reverse complement strand
ATTCCAATGATATTTTTGAAATATTTGCCTTCTTAATTTTTAAATCCATCAACGATTTTTCTAAGTCCCCTTTCTGTTGAATGTTTAATGTAGTACCAGGTTCGATTTGTGCACTGTTTTGTTGTGTGGTTGTAATAGGTGCATCTGGAACTGGTTTTTGAGGAGTTGTTATTGGTTTTTTTTCTGGCTTAATTAAGTTTGTTGGAACAACTGGTACAGGAATAGGTTGTTTTTCAGTTGGTTGAGGTAACACTGGTGGTGAAATCTCAGGTGGTTTCTGAGTGACTGGAGTCGGTTTTAATTTTGGGGGGGTTAATTGTTTTATTGATTTTGGTTTGATTAATTTAGTCGGAGCAACAGCTTTAGGTTCCTTTTTTGGTTGTTCATTTTCAACTTGACCATATGGAGATATTGTTAATTTTTCCTTTGCATCCTTAGGAACTGTTGTTATAGTTTTAGGTCTTTCTTTAACCATAAAATCCTCCGGATTTAGATTTAAACCCACGTCTAGGGGTGGTGATTCAGGTTTTTGGGGGCTTTCGGGTTCAATTATAGGTTCTTTAGGAGGAGGTGGGGGAGGGATAGGTTTTTTTTCTGGAGTTTCAGGAACACTCTCCTCTTCAATTATTTTAAGAGGTCTCCTTTGCACTTTAGGTTCTATGGGTTCTGTTGATTTTCCTGGAACTTTTGGTTTTTTAAGTACTCCAGGTTCCTCTGGAGGTTTTTGTAGATCAGGAGGCGGTGGAGGTTTTTCAACTGGTTTAGGTTCTGTTGGGATTGGAACTTGTTCTGGGAGTTTAGCTTTTTTAGGTTCGGCAGTTTTAGGAGCGGCTGGTTGTGGAGGTGAAACTTGCTGAAGCATGGATTTAATTTTTTGAGATTTTTCGAAAAATTCTCTTCCTAATGAATCATCACCTAATTCAATACATAAATCACTGATCTCCTCAAAAATATTTGCAGCCTTTTCAAATTCAGCATTTTCTAATGCTCTTGTGGCTTCTTCTATATGGGTATCTCTTTTCAATAAAGGTTGCAATAAAGGTGATACTTCTGCACTCATTTCTAAAATATCTGCGATAATTGTTATCATTTTATCTCTGTTAACAGGATCTTTAGCTATCATTGAATAAGTCTTTAAACCTAAAATTTTTTCAATTTGATCAGGCTTCATTGCAGTCTGTAGATCTTGTTTATTCCCAATTACAGCTGTATGAGCATGGGGTGCTTGTACTTTTATTAATTCCAAGAAAAACTTACTTTTTTCTACATTTTCTAAACTAGAATCTGAAATTAAAAGGACAGCATCGCTACCTTTGATAAAATTATTCCAAAGATAACTAAATTGCTCTTGACCTGCAAAATCCCAAAGGTGAAAATGCAATTTTCCAATCTTAATTGTAGCAATATCACCAGTAATTGTTGGAATATGCTGCATAGGAATTTCTTCTGCTTTTATAAGCCTTGTTATTGTTGTTTTACCAACTCCAGAAAATCCTACCAATGATATTTTTGGTCTTAAATTTTTATGAATTGCATCAATGGTAGGATCAAAAACTTCAAAAGTTTTATCGTCATACTTGTGCTTTATAATATCTTCAAATAGATTTAGAAACTCTTTTTTACATTTTGTTAATTCTTTTTTAATATTATCAAAATTATCAGTTAATCCAGTGACAAATAAAAAAATTACTTCTAATCTCGTTTCGGTGATATATGAAATTCTATACTTATAATAATCATGATAGTTTACCTTATTAGTACTTCTAACAAAAGCATCCTTCATCAAATCAACAACTAATGCATTAAACACTTCTGTTTTTAGGGCTTTCCCAAAATGTCTGTAATAGATCAAATCACTGCCCTTATAGATGTATACTTGTCTTAGAATCGTGAATCACCATAAAATTATTTATATAAACTCCAATTTTTTAACTTGAAATAAATTTAACAAGATCTTTTATAATTGAATATTTTTTCTCTTTAAATTTTTCATGTTTAATAGCATCTTCAATTTTATTAATTTCCTTTGAAAAGTCAAAAACTGAAAACTCATTTATCTCTTGCTTTTTAGACGTTTCACTTAATTTCTTTAAAAACACACTAATACTTGGCATAAGTTTTGCTAAATTAACGTCTAAATCCAATTTTGAAATTAAAATTAATTCTTCATTGAAAGTAAATAAATAATTATAATCTTGAGCTTCTAAAGCAAAAGAATTTATCTTTTTTAAATTCAAATCTTTAGCAATATCATGAGAATTAGCTATCAGCGATAAAATTTTTTGGGGTATGATTTTTCCTTTAGAAAATTCTTTAATTGCCGTTCCAAGTATTATACCATATCGATTTGCAATTGCACATTCTGAATTTAATTCTGATTTTAATTGTGAGATTATATCGTCGTAGTTAATTTGTTTCATGATTCAATTATGTCAGTTTTGAATAAATAATAATCTATAATTTATTTATATTTATTTGAATTATAATCTTAAGATTTGAGATTAAATTAAATTTATTAGAAAATAAAAGTGAAGATATATAAATTTCATTTTATTGAAAAAGAATCAGATATAATTGTTATTTCAGAATCTAAAAATGCCATTTTAAGAGCAAAGAATGAATTTTATCTTCATAGAAAAATCTTAGAAAAATATATAATTGACAATAAAGAATTTCTTACTTCATTTTCACCGGTTAAAGTCCAAACTGATTATCAAATAATCAATTTAATGGCGCAAGTAGCACTCCTATGTGATATAGGTCCGATGGCTACTGTAGCAGGAGCATTTGCAGATTTAATGCTTAAAACTATGAAATCTAAGAATAACGATTTTGATGCCGCAAAAATCGCATTGATAGAAAATGGTGGAGAAATAGCCAACGATTCCGAAAAAACAATGAAAATTGCACTTTTTGCTGGAAATAATGAATTAAATCTGAATCTTGGATTTTTAATTGAAAAAAAAGACTGTCCAATCGGTATTGCGACTAGCTCAGCAACAATAGGCCATGCAATTAGCCTTGGTCAAGCAGATGCGGTAACCATATTTGCTAAAAATGCTACAATAGCAGATGGGGCTGCAACAAAAATTGGAAATATCGTAAAAGGGGCAGATATTGAGAAATCTATTAAAAAGGGATTAGACGTTGCTGATGATTTAGAAGATATTAGGGGAGTTTTTATTTCTCGAAAAGATAAAATCGGAATTACCGGAAATATTCCTCAAATGGTTAAGATAGAAGGTACTAATGAAGTAATACTAAAGAACAAGATTGATTATTTCCTTCCAGGTAACTTTGAGATTTTTAAATGACCCAATAATAAGGAAATTCTATACCGTTTTCACTTTTAGAAGAACAAATCTTATTTAAGTAAACCATACTATAATATTCTTCCATTTCTTCTTCTGTTAACCTTTCGAAAACATCAAATCCGGTAAATGCCATGTAATTATCATCTAATATTAAATAAATATCTGTATTTAGATACTCCTTCATTTGTTGTAGCTTATTTGTACCATTTGGGTATAGGTGATCTGCTGGTTTAAAGTAACCTTTTGGTTCTTGTTTGAAATCAATAAGGCCGGAGACTAAAATACTTTTATTATGTTCTTCATAAGGATATTCAAAATACATAACAACATAGGGAATTCCAAATTCACAAATTATAAAATTTACATCAGAAGTATACCGCGAATACCATTGAAGGGAGAGAACTTCACGTTTATGAAGACTATATTCTTTATCATCGACATCAAACAATTGATTAGAAAATTGGGAAAAAAAAGTAAAAATGACGACACTTAAAATAAAAATTTTAATTTTAATCGTTGACTTCAATTTAATTAATTTATATAGATAAGATATAAACCCAAAAATGATAACGGGGGAGATTAATAATAATATTCTTCCAGACCAAAATTGATGCAGAACAAAAACGTCCAGAGAAAAAGCAACTAAATATATTATTACAATTCCAAATAACCATAACACTAACGATTTACCTCTTGAATTTTTTTGAAATAAAATTAACCCCCATGTTCCAAAAAATATCATAATAAAAAATTCAAGCGCAATGGATATTCTTGAAATATATAAATCAAGAAAATTGTAATTCACTACTAAAACTCCAGTAAGAAATATTGCAATAAATGAAAAGAAAATTGGAAATACTAGTTTATCTTCTATTTTTTTATAATATCCAAATTTCTGGCCCGAAATAACTGATTTAAATCTATTTTTTTCAAATTTAATTCCGCTTCGTAATTTTAAAACTATTAGAAATCCAATGATACCCCCAATAACTAGAAAATACCAAGGAAAACCTAAAATGTCAACAATTTTCCAATGCGCACTTATTCCACTAATATTAAATAAAGCAACAAACGCTCCAAGACAGATACATAAGATTATAAAGTCTATTCCCCGCTTATAACTTCTAGTAAAATAAATTAGAAAAATAAAGGTAAATGATACCATATATATCGTTGCGATAAGAGAGTGAGTAAATAAAGCACTAATATAGATTAAAATAATAAAAACATATGTGAAAGTTAAATTTGAGAATATTTCTTTCTTCGTAGGAGGTTCTTCTTTAATAAAATTTTCTAATCTAACATAGAGTAAAAAGAAAATATATAAAGACTGAATGGATGCTAAAGATGTTGGCCAAAATTGATACATTGTATTGCTAAAACCCAAAGAAGTAAATTCTACTAAAAAAACTCCTAAAATGGCTAAGTTGCTATTTTTAAAAATCCGCCTTAAAATATTATAAATTAATAGCCCTGAAACAA
Source organism: Promethearchaeia archaeon (assembly GCA_049671145.1). Taxonomy (GTDB): domain Archaea; phylum Asgardarchaeota; class Lokiarchaeia; order Sigyniarchaeales; family SOKP01; genus SOKP01. The sequence continues at coordinate 3,904 of JBATUM010000116.1, read as the reverse complement.
AAAAAGTATAAAAAGAGAAATATTGTGCTAAAAGTAAATGATTTATTCCAGTAAAAAAATGAATTAATGCTGCAAATAAATGTAAACCTAAAGCACCAAAATATTGATCAACGGGCAAATAATTTATATTATTTATCACTTTAGCCATAAAGATATGATACATCGCATCAGTGCCGTAAAAATAGCTGAATCTTACACCATTCATTATTGACATCAATATCAAAAAGATTACTACTAGTATTCCTGTTAAAGGTACTCTTCTTTTAAAATAGTTCAAAATAGAAAAATTCTCATAAAATGACTGTTTATCAAAGCTAGATTCCTCAACTTTTAAGAAAAGGGAAGATTTAGTCCGTTCTTCATAAATAATGATATATAATAACAATGAAAAATATATGATTAAGGTTAAAAGAAAGAAGAAATACCCTGTAATAGGAATTTCAAAAAAATTTCCAAGATACGCAGATAAGATATAAAGAGTTAAATTCGCAACTATCGTTAAACTAAATTTTTCTAAAAAATTGAAATTTTTATTTCTAAATATTATAAAAAATAAAGGATAAAAAGGTAAAAAAATAACTATAAATGCTGTACTAAGCAAAGATATCAGCGTAAAGAAGAATTGGAAGATATACATATTATTTATCTCAAAAATGACCGATATCCCAATTATATTTAAAAAAACTACAATAAAAGATAATAAAGATAAAAAGAGTACGGCAATCTGTTTTTTAGTATAAATAAATAATATTATTTTGTTTAAAACAATCTTTATTATACTCATAAGACCAATTCAATCATAATTGATTTAAATTTGATAAATATTTCAATAAATTAATGTTTTTTTTTGATGTAGGTAATTTATTATATATTAATATGATTTTTTCTTTTATACCATTCTAAATAATCTTTTAATCCACTCTCCTGATTATATTTCGGTTTGAAATTTAACAATTCTTTAGCTTTAGAGATATCAGCATAGCTATTAAGAATATCACCTGGGCGTGGGTCAGTATAAATGATTTTAAGATTCTGTTTGTTTGTAATTTTTAGCATCAATTTTGCCAATTCAGTTAAATTTATAGGGCAGCCTGCGCCAATATTAAACAACTGTCCTGAAAAATCTTTTTCTGCTACTAATAGGTTAGCTTGAATAATATCTTTAACATTAGTGAAGTCTCTTGAATTTTTGCCATCTCCAAATACAAGTAAATCCTCATCTCTTATAATCTTTCCTAACCAAATCGCAATAACTCCACTATAAGGAGAATCCTTCTGCCTAGGTCCGTACACATTAAAATATCTTAAAATATTTGTTCTTAATCCGTAAATAAGTCTAAATACCTCCATATATGCTTCACATGTTAATTTACTGACACCGTATGGAGATATTGGCTTTAATTTCATGTCTTCATCAAGCGGTAAGGTTGAAATATTACCATATACAGAAGAACTGGATGCGAATATTACTTTATCAATATCATTTTTTCTTGCAATGTTTAATATATTTAAAGTACCATTTATATTGATATTATTACAAGAATCTGGCATTAATATTGATTGAGGTACACTAGTAAATGCTGCTTGATGATAAATTATATCTATATCTTTAGAAATTTCCAATAAATAATTAAAATCTCTAATATCAGTTTTATAAAATCGAAAATTTTTATTTTTTAAAGCCCATTCTAAGTTATCTAATCTCCCATTATATAAGTTATCAATTCCAACTACATTTGCTCCCAATTTGAGTAATTCATCTGTTAGATTACTTCCTATAAATCCAGCGGCTCCGGTAACTAAAATATTCTTTCCTTCAACAAGCATAATCGAACAATTAATATTATAGTATATAATTCAAAATCAAAAAAAAAAATTTAGCAATGTTTTTTTAAATTTTTCATTATTATTTAACTTACGATTTTTCTCTTATTTAAAATCAAATAAAGAAAAGAAAACAATCCTTATTATTCTTAAAATTAAAATTTATTTTATAAATCTAACTATATATCATAACACTGATTTTCTATGATAACTGAAAGCAGAATTTTAATCACAGGAGCGGCAGGCTTTATTGGAACACATTTAACTGAAGTTTTATTAAAAAATAATAATTATTTGATACTTCTAGATAATTTTAACGAATATTATAAAGGAAAAGAAGAAAGGTTAAGAGAAATAATTAAAAACTATAAAAGTGAAGAAAATTATAAGTTAATAAAAGGAAATCTTTTAGATACTTCAATTTATAAACTAATTGATAAAGATATTGATTATATTTTTCATTTAGCTGCTCAAGCAGGCGTAAGATATTCTATCAATAATCCAATTGAAGTTATAAACAATAATGTAATTAGTACCATTAAAATATATGAATTTGCTTTAAATACGGAAAAGCTTAAAAAATTGTTATATGCTTCATCTTCATCCGTATATGGAAATCCAAGTTATACGCCTTGTGATGAGGGTCATCAAAAAAATCCAATATCTCCGTATGCTTTATCAAAATTAACAGGAGAGATATATGCAGATTATTATTATCGTGAATATGGAATTCCTATTACTTCTTTAAGGTTTTATACGGTGTATGGCCCAAGAGGAAGACCTGATATGGCTATATATACGTTCTATAATTTAATGTTCCAAAATAAAGAAATAAGCATTTATGGAAATGGTGAACAACTTAGAGATTTTACCTATATATCTGATATTATAGATGGACTAATTTTAGCAGGAGAAAAAGATGAATCTAAAGGGGAGGTCTTCAATCTAGGTTATTCTAATCCGATAAGCGTAAATCAGTTAGTTGATAAAATGTATAAAATAACAAATAAAACTAAGAAGATTAAATATTTACAAAAACAAAAAGGAGATGTTAATATAACTCATTCAAATATAAATAAAGCTAAGAGGATATTGAATTTTAGACCAAAAATAGATATAGATGAAGGTTTAACATTACAATATCATTGGCAACTGGCTTTTTTTAATGGATCAAAGAAATATATTTTATAAGTCTAAATATTCAGTTTTATAGAAGATAGTTAGGAAAAAATTCTGAAATTTTTAATAATCAATTCTATATATAATAAAAATAATTATATTCATGTCTATCATATTAAAACATAGATATTTATTTCTTAAAAATCAATAAAATAACCCAAATTAGAAAAAAGAGCTTATTTCTTGAATATTAAAAGTTTAAAGGGAAGCAAATATATACAAAAACCCTTTCAAAAGCCTACACTTGTAAACCTATTCCAAGAATTGTATAAATACATCGAAAATTTTAAAAATTATGAAGATCAGGTAATAATTTCCATAGTTATACCTTTATATAATGAGGAAAAGACAATTAGGAAAGTTCTAGATAGTCTCCCCAACCACAATTCAATTGAAATTATCGTGGTTAATGATCATTCAACTGATAATAGTTTACATGAAATTGAAATAGTTCAATCCTATAGAAATATCAAAGTAATAAATCATAATGTCAATAAGGGATATGGAGCAGCTATTATGACAGGAATAAAACAATCTAAGGGGAAAGTTATTGTTTCTATGGATTCTGATGGACAACATAGCCCTGATGATCTTATCACATTAATAAAACCTATATTGGATGAAAGGGCAGATTATACAATTGGATCTAGATATCTCGGAACTTATTTCTATCAATTACCTTTGTCAACGCGATTAGGAGAATTATTTGTTGAAAAATTAATTCGAATCTTTTTTGGAAAAAAGATTATGAATAATCAAAATGGCTTTCGAGCTTTTAATAGAAAAATCTTACCAATATTTAATGATCTTAAATATGATGGGTATGCGTTTTGTACCGAACAAATACTTAAAACTTCATTAGAAGGATATAAGATCAAAGAATGTCCAATTAAAGTGTATG
>JBATUM010000115.1:0-1728 GCA_049671145.1 Promethearchaeia archaeon | reverse complement strand
TTTTCTAGTTATTTGTAGATGATTACAAATAATGTGTTCTAGAAGGCTAGAACTCTTCAATTAAAGCCTTTTTAGGGAATAGAAATTCTTTAAAAAAATAAAGTTATGTTGGAAATTTAATTTTCTCCAAAACCATATCCACATCCTTTTCTTTCTTGATTAAGACGCCAAGGAAGGGAAGATTTTTCTTTAATTCTTCAATTGAGATACCGCTTTTTAATAAAACACCAATCCAGTCAAGAAGCTCAGAAGTTGAAGGCATCTTTCTTAGTTTGGTAATAGCTCTTAAAGCATAAAAATGCTTGAGACATTGGTCTAATAAATTCTCTTTTAAATTAGGATAATGAAGTTGGCAAATATCAGCCATAAATTCTTTAGAAGGAAATTCAATCCAATGAAAAATACATCTACGTAGAAAGGCATCTGGAAGCTCTTTCTCATTATTTGACGTTATTATTACAATAGGTCTATGTTTAGCCTTTACAAATTCCTTTGTTTCTTTAATATAAAATTCCATAACGTCTAACTCTTGTAATAAATCATTAGGAAATTCAATATCTGCCTTATCAATTTCATCAATTAATAATACAACCTGCTCATCAGAAGTAAAAGATTCTCCCAAGGGGCCTAACATAATATAATCATGAATATTATCAACATTTCTCTCATCGCAGCCAAATCGACTATCATTTAATCTTTGTACGGTATCGTACATGTAGCAGCCATCTATTGCTTCAGTAGTAGATTTTATATTCCAAATAATTAATCTTTTTCCAAGAGCAGTCGCGATTGCGTGAGATAACAACGTTTTACCTGTCCCGGGTTCTCCTTTTACTAATAGAGGGCGTCCTAAGGCAATTGATACATTAACAATATTCCTTAGTTGAGGATCTGCAATATATTTAACATTTTCAGTATTTACGTCTCCTTTAAACTGATTAAAACCAGCATTACTCATAAATAATTAAAATTATTTTAGGATTAAATAATTTTTGACTGTTTACTTTTTTTCTTGTTTATAATTTTTGAAATTCTTTTTATTAATCATTAAAGTTTATAAGTTTACGTAGAATCTTTGTTATTTAGTACAAAAGAGTCCAATATTTAATTCAATACAAAATGTAAATTTAAGATGAATTAATAAAGTGGAGTGAAGATGAAAAATGATTGGTGATATTATTAGATTATATAGAATAGGGAGTGAATTAGGATTAAGTAAAAAAGATTTAAGTAAGATTTTGCTATTTGATGATACTAAACGACCTAAAGTATATACTTTGTTATTATTCTTAATTCTTTTTCTTATCTTCATTGTTAGTATAGTTTCAACCTTTACAATACAAAGTTATGTAGCTAAAAATACATATGCGAGAGGAACTCTCTACTCTACGATTCAAATCAAAGATTTTAAAAGAGAAAGTAAAAATCGAATCATAAGAAATTAATTAAAAATTAAGTAATAAAAGATGGAGCCTCTTATGAGTAAAAATAGTCATTTAAAAAACTATCCTAAAATTGCTATTGGGTTTGCTTCGATTTTATTAATCGCTATTCTCACTCCATTTGCTATGCCTGTTTATCGTGGTGTTGTATCAAAGGAAGCCCTATCATTTGTATGGATTTGGGGATTATGTTATGGTCAAGGACAGTTTTTCTTTTTGATAATGCCGATTGGATTATCATTTTTTTTAATACTTTTCGCAATTCTCATTTTAATAAGTTCTTTTG
>JBATUM010000114.1:0-28308 GCA_049671145.1 Promethearchaeia archaeon | reverse complement strand
GGTAATAAAGAGTTTTATCAAGGATGATCCCTTCTTTTGTGATTTTTACTATGGTAGCTTCAAATTGAGTATCATAGGGGACTTTCCAGTATAATTTCTCAGTCATGAGATATATAATTAATTTTATCTTAAAATTAATCTGAAAAGGTGATAATAAAAAAAAAATTAATTTGTGGCTTCCATGACTCTATCTAGCCATTCACTTACAGACATATCGAACATAGCTTTTTGTTCAATTTGTAGGAGATGCCCTGCTTTATCTAATAAAATATAAGAAGCCCGAGAAAAATTCTCAATAATTTTCCAAGCATTTCGATAACCGACTGCATTATCTTGTCTACCTAATAAAAATAAGGTTGGTCTATCAAATTTATTAGTCAATTTATCGACATCAAATGATAGCTCATATCTTTTAGGATATATTCCTTCTAAAAATTGTATATCCGCAATTTTTAAACCCGAAAGCACTTCATCTTGAAATCTTTCCCATACATATTCACTTTGTATTACTGCACTCTCCTCGAATTCTTCTCTATCTTGAGGATCCAGGTTCTTAATAACGGAGGGGTTTTTAATTATAGGAGTAAATTCAGGTAGATCTCTATTGTGAGGATTAGGCTTTATTAAAGGGCAAATCAAACAAATTCCTAACATTTCATCATGATATTTATGCAAAAGACCTCTTGTTAAATATCCTCCATAAGATTGGCCGATAATTAGGAATTTTTCATTAGGAATTATATTTTTAATGAATTGTATAATAATTTCAAGCATTTCATCAGAGGATTTAATCCATTTTTTCCCTTCAGTTTTTCCCATACCCGGTAAATCAAAATAAATTCGTTTGAATCCAGATCTATTTTGGAAAATAGGTTCAATACAACCTTTTAGAACACGATGATCAGGCGTAAAACCATGAATCATTAATATAGGAATGCCTTTTCCATGAATTTCATAATAAATCTTGATATTTTCTAGTTCACATAACATAAATATAATTCAAGAAAGAAAATTTAAAAACGTATTTGAAAATCAATTCATTTCTTTCTGAGTTAGTCTTTCTAAAGCACATTTTGTTGATTCCTCTGCTTCTTGAACAGTAACCATTCCTATTGTTACAGCACAAATATTATGCTTTGAAATATAATCAAATGCTTTAATTGGGTTTAAGTTTCCTGCTGCTAATGTTTTCATACCAATAAAAAAGCAATCTTTTTTGTTATTGATTAAAGTTTCAAGTGTATTTTGATTTCCCATAATAAAACCATTTGCATTAAAAGGTATTAAAAAAGTATTAATCTCTTTTAATTTTTCAAAAGCAAATGTTAAAGTAGAAATTGGATTATGTACAGCAATTCCAGCAATTATGCCTCTAGAACATATACTATCCAATAATTTCTTAAGATTATTATTCATTCTATCTGATACCGAAGCATGTACAAAAATAATTTTTGCTTCAATTTCGATTAAATCCTCTATAAGTGGATCGGATCCAGGATATGTGGAACCAGTAACGACATAATCATCGTGAGTTTCTTTCATGATTCTTGCTGTTTCACAAATTTTTCCTGTATGTATACAACCTTCAATACATACTTCAATTCCTCTCCCTCCAGCATTATATGAAGCTTCTAGAATTTCTAACATCTTTTCAGTATGTTCTAGAAACTTTTTTCTATAAATTGGTGCTCTTAATCCAAACTGTCCTGCTCCAATAAAAGGTGATGTTCCGATCATTACAAGTGGAATATTTACGCCTTCAATTTTACAAAAAATATCGTTTTCCCCTAATCTTTTTTAAATTTGTAATTTAATTAATATTTAAATTTCAATAAATAGAAATTTAATTCTTTCTATTAAAAATTTATAAGTGCACTTGATGAGTATAATATTATCAAATAATTATAGACTCAACAAATTAATGGAACAAATATGACAGATCCAAATGCAATTGAAAATAATCCTTTTAAAGAATTAGGAAAAATTCCAGAAATAAAGTTTAAACAAGGATATTCAGTTCATTCGACTTACATTCCTATGCGCGATGGTGTTAAAATTGCTACAACTATTTGTCTTCCAAATGGGCTTTCTTCAAATGATAAAATACCAACAGTTTTAATCCAAACAAGGTATTGGAGAGCAATGGAATTACGGATTCCTTTTAGATGGATACTTGATGAAGTGGTTACAGCAACCCCTGACCCAGAAATAACTACAGGACGAGGATATGCTTATATTAGAACAGATGTGAGAGGAACAGGCGCTTCTTTTGGTACAAGACGAATACCTTTTTCTGAAGAAGAAGTTAAAGATGGGGCAGATGTAGTTGATTGGATTATTTCTCAGCCTTGGTCGGATGGTAATATAGTCTCGAAGGGAATATCGTATTCAGGCACAACAGCAGAAGTATTTTCTACTACTCACCATCCAGCAATTAAAGCAATAATTCCTGGACACGGACTTTGGGATTCCTACACAGATGTGGCTTATCCTGGAGGTTGCTATGACCTTTCATTTATGCAAGTGTGGTCATTTTTAGGTAGAAATTTAGATTTAAATAATCCAAAGGTATTTAGACAAGTTATGCCATCAACTTGGTTGTTCTCTAAAGGTGTAAAACCAGTTGATACGGATAATGACTTAAAATTATTACAGGAAGCTAAAAATAAACACAAACAAAATGAGTATGTTCATGAGCATGCACTAAATAGAGATTATCGTGATGAAACCCTTCCTGAGGGTACCACTTTTAATGATATCATTTTCAATCGTAAATCACGGATTCAAGAATCAAATCTTCCAATGTTAATTTGGTGTTCATGGTATGATTCTGGTTATGTAGATGCAACTATTCATCGTTTTTTAAATTTAACCAATCCAATGATGGTTATCCTTGGGGATTGGAATCATGGAGCTGGTTTTCCAGCAAATCAATTTTTTCCTGAAAGAGCTCATGTGACACCCAGCCCTAGAGCAAGAATTAATGCGTTTATTAATTTTTTTGATAAATGTATTTATGGTAAACCAATCGAGGAAAAAATTCTTTATTACTATACATTGGCAGAAGAAAAATGGAAAAAGACGAAGACTTGGCCACCTAGAGGACACATGTATCAAAGATGGTATTTAACAGAGAATTTTACCCTTTCTAAAGAAATACCAGAAAATGATGTTGGAGAAGATGACTATAAAATTAATTATCGAGCAACTACAGGAAGGTTAAATCGTTGGTGGACACTTCTAGCACAACCAATAGACTACCAAAATCGAGCTAAAATGGATGAGAAATTGTTATGTTATACAAGTCATCCTTTTGACGAAGACACTGAAATTACAGGACAAGCAATAATTTATTTGTATTTAGCATCTACTCACGAGGATGGAGCAATTTTCGTATATTTCGAAGATGTTGATGAACAAGGCAATGTAACGTACATAACTGATGGTGAATTTCGAGTTATCCACAGAAAAATTTCAAATGAAGAACCACCCTACAAAATTTTAATTCCTTATCATACATACAACAAAGAAGATGCTAGTCCACTTATCCCAGGTGAGATTATTGAACTAAAATTTGGACTACATACAACTTCAGTTCTTATCAGAAAAGGTCATAGAATTAAAATTGCTATTGCTGGAGCAGATAAAGATACATTCCTACGATATCCGGCTGATGGAAGACCAACGATTACAATTTCGCGGAATAAAAGAAATCCATCCTATATTGATATCCCAATAATAGATAATAAGAATTACAGTTAAGGTGTGTGAAAAATGGAAGAATTATATCCTATATTAAAAGATATGTTAAAAGAATCAATAGAAATGAAGGTTGATAAACCCAATTTGGCTATTTATTTAATTTTAAAGAATCGAATTAAAGGGAATCTCGCAGAACCAAAAGAAATCATTATTATGTTAAAAATGTTTGGTGGTTTAAGGGAAAATATTCCAATGGATATAAAGATCGACAATGAAATGCAACGAATTGCACTTACATTTCAGGATGAATCAGATTTTAGTAAAATTCAAGAAATAATGGAAACGCTATGGGAAAATACCATAAATATGCTAATTCAGGTTACAAAAGGCAATTTTAATATAATAAACGATATTCCAGATGTAGATGACTAATTTACTCTTCTTTAACTTCAATAATTTTTTTTCTTAATAATTCAAAAAAAGGGTCAATATCAATATTACCTCCGCTTAAAATAACCCCAACTCTCCTTTCTTCCACGTTAATTTTTTTAGAAAGGAGCGCCGCTAATGGAACAGCTCCAGAAGGTTCAACAATTATTTTTATACGTTCCCATATAAATTTCATTGCTTCAAGAATTTCGTTCTCTGAAACGGTTACAATTTGATCAACTAACTCTTGAATAATTTTGAAAGTTCTTTCGCAAAGTGAGGTACGTAATCCATCTGCAATAGTATTAGGATATGTACTTGGAATAATACGTCCTTCTTGAATTGATCTTAATGCGTCATCAGCCATTGATGGTTCTACTCCAACCACCTTAGCCTTTGGGTTTAATGCATTCGCGGCAATAGCAGTTCCACTTAGTAGGCCGCCTCCCCCAAGAGGAGCTACCACCAAATCTAATTTTCTTATCTCCCTCATCAATTCAAAAGCTGCTGTTCCTTGACCATTTATAATATCATCATTATCATAAGGATGAATCAAAGCATATTTCTTTTCTTTTATTATTTCTTCCGTTTTCTGAGCTCTTGCTTCGAGGGTATTTTCGCAAAATATAATTTCTGCTCCATATTCGTTCGTTGCATTGATTTTATTAATAGGCGCTCCTTTAGGCATTACTATTGTAGCTTTTATTCCTAAAATAGAAGCTGCCAAGGCAACAGCTTGGGCATGATTTCCGCTTGAATGCGTAATTACTCCACGTTCTCTTTCTTCTCTGGGGAGCATATTTAATGCATTGAAAGCTCCTCGGAATTTAAATGCGCCTACTCTTTGAAAATTTTCACATTTTAAATAAACTTGAGCATTAGTAATAGAATTCAATGTAGTTGAAGTCATTAGAGGTGTTTTAATAGCAAATGATTTTATCCTTCTAGAAGCATTTTGAATACCTTGAAATGACATAATTAATTAACTTTGATTTCAATTAAGATATTTAATTAAATAAGTATTAAGTTTGGAACCTTTTATTAATTTTTTTTTAATTTAAAATAATCTTTATATATAACTTTCTCGAATTATGTTTAAACCTATTTAATTACAAATTGGTGCTGTTATAATGCCAACTTTTGGACATCTATTTTATGGATTTTGCTTGTTAATACCTCTTATGTATTTCACAAAAAACAAATTTAGCTATAAAGTCGCTATTATTTTCTTTATAAATAGTTTATGGGGGCCAGATATCGTTAACCTTTTTTTTGTGACACCATTTCATTCAATTTTAGGTTTTCTTATATTGGCAATCCCATATTCATTAGTTTGGACATATTCGTCTAGGTTTTCCTTAGTAAGGTCGGAGAAGGGGTTTCCATTAAAATTTGAAGATAGTGGAATTAGAGAGGTAAATTGGAAAAATGCATACTGCGTTGTAGCTGCTGGAGGATTTTCTCATTTCTTTATTGACCAATTTTTCCATAATGAATTAGAAATGAACTTATGGTCTAGTATGTGGGGCGATATTCAAATTCCCCATATAGATATACTTGGCTGGACATGGGTTCCTCAACATACTCTTAGCCCTCTTTACTTAGTTGGTGATGCTATAGTTATTTTCGTACTTCTACTATCATTTTACTTTATAAGAAAAGGATATAAGGATGCGTCGAAATTATTTTTAATTGCTACTGGTTTGTCACTCTTACTAATGGTATTTTCCCCTCTAGTTTATTATGGTGAACGCGAATTTGCAGTAATGTTTGAGATTGCGCTATATATCTTTTTACCATTAATGTTAATCATGTATGTAGGTCGTAATATACAAGATCATCCAATGGAGACTGCTGACGTACCAAAAATCAACAGAAAGACTGCCTTGAGAATAGTATCATTAGTATCTTTAATCTTTGCTGTATTTATAATACTTTATGCGCTATTAGCGATATTAATGGTAGATATAGTTGCTGGTTTATATACTGATACTCCTACTGCCGATGATATGGTCGCGATAACAATAATGGGATATTATTATCTGACGGTTGCTATTATTCTTTTAATTGGTTCAATAGGAACACTCTTTAAAGTGAACTTTTGTCGATATATGGCCATTGCAGCTTCTTTTTACTTCATAGTGTTTGGATTCCCAATCGCAATTGGATTTTTCTTATGTGAAAAAGAGATTAAAGCTATGTTTAAAAGAGAATAAATTCAAATTCTTTTTTTTTTATTATTTAAAAACTAATATTTTCTTGGATTTTCTTTTCTTTGGTCCTCAATCTTGCCGTTAAGAATTGGATCTTTAGTTTGTTTCATCCAATTAAATAATTTATCTTTTAATTCTAGTACAATCTCTTTATAGCCTAAATCGTCGACTAGATTTATTGTTTCATTGGGATCGTTTTTAAGATCGTAGAGTTCTCTATCAGGTCGAGGTTTATTAATTAATTCTAACATATATTTGCCTAAAGCATCTTGCTGTATATCCATCCCTATTTGATATAAATTCTTTGATTTTTCAAAATTGATTATGAATTTAAATTTTTCAGTTCTAATGCTTCGAATAGGGTCATATATTTCATGAAAAGTCTTTTCCGAATATATTTCTTCTCTAAATATGTCAGTTTGACCTTTTAAAAGCGGTAAAAAGCTCCTTCCCTCAACTTTATTCGGCATTTCAGCTCCTATTAAGTCTAAAACTGTAGGGAGTAAATCGATATTACTAATCATTTGATGGTATACAGTGCTTTTTTGAATAATATTTGAGTTTGGCCACGACATCAATAAAAGAGTTTTTATACCTGGGTCAAATAGAGTACATTTTGCTCTAGGATAAGCTTCTCCGTGATCAGTTGTATAAATAAATAAAGTATTTTCCCTCAAGTCGAGATCTTCTAATTCATTTATGATATTTCCAATACAACTATCAACTCCCTGAATTGCACCATAAAATTGCGATAAATCTTCTCTTACAATTTCATTATCAGGTAAAAAAGGGGGAATAATCACACTATCGGGATCTACGGGATCCCCCCATACCCCAAAAGGTCGATGGACTTGAGTAACTCCAATACATACATAGAAAGGATTATCATCATTTTGATGTGTTTTAAAGAATTCTTGATAATTTTTATTCATTTTTTGGCAATTATATAAGGGTTCTGATCTTCGCTTGCTAATGGTATCATATCCTAAAGTATAAGCATCAAAAACTTCATGCTGAAATCCCATTAAATGAGTTGTATATCCATTTTCTTTTAGATACATGGGAAGAGTCTTATTTATTTCTGGTAAAGTCCATCCTCTATCTACTAGTCCCATAAGTCCATTTTGATGAGGATATAATGAAGTTTGTATACTTCCTCGACTGGGAGAACACTGAGGAGCTGTACAAAAATAATTGGTAAATCTCACACCATTCTTAGCAACTTCATCTAAATTGGGAGTTTTTAAGGAGTTTGGTGTTTGAAGTGAGTTATAACAACCAAGATATTGCCCTTGATCATGAGTTATAAATAAAATAATGTTAGGTTTTTTACTCACAATGATTTATTAAATACTTTGTGATATATAAATCAATTTCCTCATATTTTTGCAAAATATTCGTGAAACCGGTCTTTCACGAAAGATTTCATAAACTAAAGATTTAATAATTTATGTAGCTAATTCAGTTTATCATATCGTAAAATAAATTGTCATTTCATGCAAGAAAATAGAAAAGAACTTCCAAGAAAAAATAAATTTATTATCGAATTTGTAATTTATTTATTATTTGCTTTAGGACCTCTGACAGGAAACGTTATTTTAGTTTTATTTGGAGTACTTTCAGCAGAATTTAGTGTAAGTATTAGTGCTGTACAAATTGCGATTCCAGCATTTATGTTTCCATTTGCTATTACTCAGTTGTTCTCAGGAGCAATTTCCGATATTAAAGGGAGATTTCAAGTAATTTTATTTGGATTAATTATTTTTGGTATAGGAATGACGATTGCTGCTATTTCTTTCTCTTTAGAGATTTATATTGTGGCAAATATTTTAGGAGGAATTGGTTTTGGATTTGTAAATCCAGTTTTAATTGCTTTAATAACAGATATTACATCCGGTCCGAATATACCTACAAAAATGGGATATTTAGGAGCTGTAGCTAATTTAGGTGTTGGTTTTGGCCCAATTATAGCAGGTCAAATGGGTGTTTTAGGATGGAGATATTTATACCTCATTTTTATTGTAATTGTATTAATAGGATTCATTATAATAATAAGTCTAAAAAGTACCTCGCAAAAATCTAATCAAAAATCAGGAATGCGTGTATTTTTTAAACATATTTCCCAGGAAATTCGTCGTAAAGTTGTTATCTTATTAATTTTTTCAGTATTCTTAGTAACTCAGACTTACTTAGCGATAATAACTTGGACATCAATATCTTTTGCTGGAAAGATTCCTCCAAACATTATAGGGCTAGTTGTAGGCTCGGTAGGAATCACAGGAGCTATTACGGGTGTAATAATTGGTAATATTATTAAGGTTAAAGGAGTAAAGATAGCAATTATCATGGGTTTAATTTTTCTATTTATAAGTATAATTACCTTTTTATTGTTAGGAAATGATCCGAAATGGTCTGAAGTAAGAATCCTTGCCTTTGCAACCATAGGATTAATCTTTACAGGCGCATCAGGGGGAACCCTTCTGCCTTCGATAATGTATTATAGTCAAACTTTATCTAAAGAAAGGCGTGGAGCTTTAGCGGGGTTAACAACGGCAGGACAATTTATTGGAATTGCCCTTGTCCCAATAATATATGATTCGATTCACGATAATGGAGGGATTCAAATGGTTTATCTTACGGTTTTATTAATATCTTTTCTCCTTGTTTTAATAATAGTGATTTTATATACTCTCACCAAAAAAGTCGAAATTCCCAAAGAAAGATTATAACATGAGCTTTTTTATTTTTCCCTATATTTCTATTATCCAAAATAGGGAATAAATAGTATCAAATTTATATAATCAAAAATTATTTAGGTAAATTAAAGTCAATTTAAAAAAATTTTTAATTTAAGGGGATAATTATGAGTAGAAAAATTGCTAAAGAAGATTATTTGATTGATGATGAAAGAATAGATGCAGAATTATTAGTAGAGGGAGAAGAACTAGAAGAAGGAGCAGAAGTTACTCCCAAAGAAGAAAAAAAGCAGAAGAAGAAAGCTCAAATTGCCTATTTAGAAAAACAAATACTTAAAATATTGAGAAAGGGAAAAGTAAATTCAAAACTGAATTTGATACATCTTCTCATCAAATCAGGGACAAAGAACTTCGATTATAAATTTAATTTGTTTGAAAACAAATTAAATTATGATATTCCTGAACTTGGGGGAGCTTTAAAGAAACTACGGTTTGAAAAAGAGATCAAGTTCACAATTTCCGAAGGTTGTCATGTTTATTATCTTGATGCACCAGGTAAAGAATTAAAAAGCAAGGAACCAAAATTAGATTTTAATTGGAAATCCTATACTATTCCATTCGGACCTCATGAAATGTATTTAGCTTTTAAGATCCCAGGAAGTAATTATAAACCTTATCACTTTTTATCCAGTTTATTTCCAAGAGCAAGAATTTTGAATTATAATGTTGAAGTTGATAAGAAATTTGAAAAAACTAAGCACTTTACTCTTAAGGAAGGAATTTTAGAAGGACATTTTGACGAAGACAAGTTAATTCTTAGATGTAATACATCTAATCAAAATGTAACAAAGACATTATTCGTGATTTATCAAATTGGACGCTATATTGTGAAAGAACTCTTATCTTTAAATAGAAGATTTGCTGAGGTTATACAAATACATAATATCGAGGATGGTTTCTTCATTCCAATGGTCCCAATATTTAGAGGAAAAGAGAGAAATGCATTCTATGATACAAAATATACTAATGCTTTAAGGAGTATGTTTGATTTTCCTAAGGATTTTGAAAAAAAATCTGTATTTGGGAGATTTTCTGCATTGTCAAACGAAATGGATGATGAAAAATTTGAATTGAAGGAATTTTATGACTTTATAGAAGAAGCGTTTAAGTTTGAATTGAAGGCATTTATTACTAATGCAATAATTAATGATTGGATAGTAAACCCGAACAAAGCATTAAATTACATGAAAGAAGATGATGAACTAAAGAATTTAATAGAAGAATACTTAACTGAAATCGATACTGATAGAATTATTCGTGAAAAATTAGATGTATCGATGGAAAAAAGTGAATTTATAAAGGATATAACTACTAACCTGCTTCTGACTCTTCTCGGTTTATCTATACTTACAGACTACCCACCATTTCAATGGACAATAATCGGTTTCTTTGTAGTGATAAATGCTTATTATTTATATATAAAATCAAGGAAAAAGAAGAAATTTATTGCTCAATAAACTTCTATTATTTTTTTAATTTTTTAAATTAAAAGAGAAAAAAAAGAATTACTTAGTAATAAAAGACTCTATCTCCTTATCCGCGTTTTGTTCAACTTCTGCCTTTTCTAGGAAATATGGATCAATTATAGCTGAAATTTGTTTAAAATCATAATGTCGGGGATCAATCGCTTTTAATCTGCATGTTGCTGAACATTTTCCACATCCTTTACAGATGGCAGGATTTATATGCGCCTTCTTTGTAGGAATGCTAACATCCTCATACTCTTGTTTGAGATCAGTTAATGAGATAGCTTTAAATTGACATACTTCAGCGCATCTACCACAACCGTTGCATTTATCCAAATTTACTTTCATATCTTTAAAGAAACACTCAATTGATAGCAGAAATGAAAGCAATTCTAATTTTGTTGTTGAGATCTTTTCCAGACTTAAAAATCTACTCGCTCTTCCTGCTGCACCATGTGCTTCTGAAATGCAATCTTGGATATTTTTAGGCCACTGAGCACACCCACACACAAATATTCCATGTCCAGTAAAATCTAAAGGTCTTAATTTCGTATGGGCTTCAATAAAAAAACCATTATCATCAAGTGGAATATCAAGCATTTCTGATAAAATATCTAAATCATCAGGAGGAACCATGGGAGTTGCTAATATAATTAAATCGGAATTAAATTCAATAATCTCATTCGGGTTGGTATCATCACGCAGTTTAATTAAATATTTTTCAGGATTTTGCCCCACTTTAACAATTTTAGGAATATTTTCAAGATTATATTTAACATAATCCGCGACATTTTTTCTTTCACTAAATATATCTTCAAGTTCTTTTTTAGCCATGTGAAGATCTCTGAATAAAACATGTATCTCGACTTTCGGATTAATTTCCTTTAAGATGCTCATATTTTTTATTGCATTACTGCAGCATACATTTGAACAATATGAAAATCCTTCTTTTTGTCTTGCCTTCACGCACAAGATAATAGTTATATGTTTTATTTTATTAAGCCAAGATATGTCCTTAGTCTTAAGTTTTTTTTCCAGTTCTAAAAGTGTTAAAACTTGTTTATTATCTTTGTTGTATTGAAAAAGTCCAATTGGTTTAAATTCTTGACTACCTGTAGCAATTATTATAACTCCAACGCTTATATCATGAATTTTATTATTTATGTCTAAAATTGATATCTCGTAATTTCCAATTGACCCTGTAATGTTTTCAGTTTTAGAATTCAGAAAAATTTTAATTTTTGTATTCTTTCTGACTTCTTCTTCAAGATTAAAAAGGAAATCTGAACTACTTTGCTTAGTAGGGTATAATACGTTAATTTCATTAATGTTACCTCCTAATTGATTTTCCTTTTCTAAAAGAATTGTATCAAAACCCTGTTTTCCTAAATTTAATGCCGCAGTCATTCCAGAGACTCCACCGCCAATTACTAATGCTCTTGGAGTGATCTTAATTATATTCTCTTCTGGTAGTATATCAATTTCCCTTTCCTTTATTTGTGAATATCTTACTGGTGCCAATAATGCTGCTATTTCACCTGCGATTCCACTGGCATTGGCTACAGTTTCTGAGATGTTCATTGGGCTCTGATTAAAACCACATAAATATATTCCTTCCTTCGTTGATAAAGATTTATTAAAGTAGGATTGTGACTTGAAAAATTTGTATTTATCTAGTTCAATTCCCAAGATTTTAGCTAATTTTTTAGTCCCATTTGAAGATACTAAAGGTGCTGCTAGAACTATTAGATTTGCTCTATAAGTTTCATCATTTCCAGTTTTCATATCTTTATAATTTATTATTAAATCATTTGATCCTGGTTCTTCTTCAATATTATGTATTTTACTATTAATGTATTTAATGCCATGCTCATCTTGAGCATTTTTTGTGTATTCATAAAAATCACGACCAAAAACTCGGATATTATGTCTAAATACAGATATCTGTGTGTTCTCAGTGTAATCTTTCGTTAAAATAGCATTTTTTGCTGTATACATGCAGCACACTCGGGAACAATAAGGAACATGATCTTCCAAATACCCAGATCCCGCACATTGAATGAAAGCAATCTTTTTAGGCTCTATTTCATCGCTTGGTCGTAAGATCTGCATTCCAAATGGGCCTGTTGGGCAGAGCATTCTTTCATATTCTAAAGCATTAACCACATTCTTATGTTGATATCCCCATTTAGAATGTAATTCTTTACCAAGCATGTCAAATCCAGTAGCAACTACGATTGCGCCTACATTAACTTCTATTTCTTGAGGTTTTTGATCAAAATCGATTGCCTCACCTTTACATACTTTTTGGCATACACCACATACATTTCTATTTAAATAAAGACATATTTCAGGATCTATTACATATACTGGAGGAGTTGCTTGAGGAAAAGGCATATATATTGATTTTCTTTTACCTAAATTCATATCAAAAATATTAGGGGTTTCTATTTTTGGACATTTTGCAGCACAATCACCACATCCCTTACATTTAGATTCATCAACATATCTAGGATGCTTTAAAACAGAAACTTTAAAGTTCCCAGCAGCTCCAGAAACATATTGTACTTCAGATAAAGTAAATAGCTCTATATTGGGATTTCTATAAATTGCAACCATTTTGGGTGAAAGCATACATAAAGAGCAGTCATTTTGTGGAAATAATTTATCAAATTGAGCCATATGGCCTCCTATTGATGCGTTTTTTTCCACCAGAAAAACTTTAAATCCTAATTCCGTTAAATCAAGAGAAGTTTGGATTCCAGCGATTCCACTACCTATTACTAAAACACTTCCTTCCATTATTGTTAAATCCCCAAAAAAGAATTTTACTATCAAATTGAGTCATTCTCACATATAAACTTTATGATCCATTTTGATCATTATTTAATTTTTTGTGATAGAAGCTGAAAACTTTTCAGGTTTTTTCTATTGATTAACTCAATTATGATCGTTAAGGGCGATCGATCCTGTACAATTTGTAGTAAAAGCTAAATCAAGGCTCTAATAATTATTGGATTTAGACAATTATTTATCAAAAATATAAATTTCTGCTTGAATTAATTCTCTCTATTATATTTAGTCAAACTTGAGACAAGGATTTCCATGAACTCTTTATTTCCATTCTCTGTCTTAAAATTCATACAATAGGTTATTGGAGCCGAATTTTCACGTTTTTCCTCTAAAATTTTAATCTTTCCAGGAATTTCCTTAGTATCAACAGTCATAAATAAGTCGGTAGTAGTAAATAATTCTGGTTTTATTAAATAAATAGGTACAAATGTAGCAAATGGGTAAAATCCATTACTTTTATTGAATTGCCAAACATTCAACCAACTTCTAGTATGTTGGGAAATAAAATTTGTCATCGGATTCTGAATTGAGTGAATTCTTTTTTGATGCTCTTCCTTAAAAACAGCTTGACAGCAGATATCCAATCCCATACCTATTCGTGGGACTTTAGTTTCTGTTTCAATTAAAAATTTTGCTGCCATTGGATCATTCTGGAAATTAGACTCAACCATTTCAGATAAACCATCATCAAATATAAACGGTGGACTAAATGCTGAACAAGGTTCGATAGTACCTCCCATAAAGATTATCTTTCTAACTTTTTCAAGTAAATGTGGAAAAAGTTGAAATACTGTCGCAATGTTAGTTAATGGCCCAAGTGTAAGTAAGACTAATTCATTCTCATATTCTTGAATTTTATCAATTAAAAATTTAGAAGCATCGGTTAAGGTTCCTAAAGCATATTTAGAGCTAGCTCCTAAGAAGTGCGGAATTTCTGTTTTATTTGCTAAATCTAAATATTTTTTTATTAATTTATAACCAGTTTCTACGGGAGTATTCCCATAATTGGTTGTGATTCCAACAATATCAAATATATCAGGATTATTTAGCATTAAAAATAGTGCTAAGCCATCATCTACATCGACAGCTCTCTTTCCAAGCCCAGGATCACAATCAATTATAACTTTATATTTTGGTTTATCCATGAGAGTTAGGGTGAGAAAGTTTTATTCTAATATTAATAAGAATAACAAAATTTATATAACTTTTAAAGGCCCTAATTCTTTAATTTGATTCGTAAATTCAGTAATTAAATCCGCGAAGCGCTTGCCTTCTGAAGCACTAACCCATTCTAAACGTATTCTTTTTTCATTAATACCTAGTTGTTTTATCACTATTTTATGCAACCTTTCAAATCTTTCTTTAGCATATTCGTTACCTGAGATATAATGACAATCTCCAATATGGCAGCCAGTGACTAATACTCCATCAACTCCTTCCTTTAAAGCCTTCATAATAAATACCGGATCTACTCTTCCAGAACACATAACTCTTATAATCCTCATATTGGGAGGATATTGGAACCTTGAGACTCCTGCTAAATCCGCTCCTGCATAAGAGCACCAATTGCAGCAAAAAACAAGTATCTCAGGAGTAAAATCTGGATATTTAACTTTAGCTTTTGCTTTTGGAATGATTTCACACCTTTATTTTTCTTAAGTTTCTAATAGATATGATTCTATCATCGCGGTTATTTGATCAAAATCATATTGTTTTATTGAGATTGCTCCGTTTGGGCAGGTTGCAGCACATGTGCCACATCCCTTACAAAGGGCAGAATTTATGAAAGATTTTCTTACATTTAAGCTGATATCCTCAAAATCTTTTATCGATTCTAGAATATCAATAGCATTATAGGGACATATTGATTCACATTTTCCACAACCTATGCAATTTATTGGATCTACTTCTGCTACTATCCCTGAGGTGGTAATCTCTTTGGCACTTAGAAATCTACTTGCTCGAGCAGCAGCGCCATTTGCTTGTGAGATTGAATCTTGAATGTTCTTCGGCCATTGAGCACATCCACATAAGAAGATTCCATCTGTTGCAAAATCCAGAGGTCTAAGTTTAACATGCGCTTCTAAGAAAAATCCATTTCTATCCAGAGGCACTTTTAACATTTTTGCTAACTCTTCCAAATTATCTGCAGGGATTATTGGGGTCGATAATATAATTAAATCAGTTTCAAATTCTAAGAAATCTTGTAGGTTGGTATCATAAATCTTGATATTATATTTCTCTGGATTTTTATTTATTTGTTTAATGATTGGCAAATTGTCCAAATCATATCTTAAGAAGATAGCATCCTTTCTGCGTTCACGATAGTATTCTTCATATTTTTTCTTTGCCATCTGAATATCTCTGTAAAGTACAACAATCTCAAGTTCAGGTTTTAATTTTTTTAGAAGACTAATATTTTTGATTGAATTTCCACAACAAATATTTGAACAGTAGGTAATTCCTTCAAGCTGCCTCGCATTTGCACATAAAACAGTCGTTATTCGATTTATCTTTGTAAGCCATGATTTTCCTTTTTCTTTTAAAATTTGCTCTAATTCTAGTTGAGTTATAACATTCTTATTTTGGTTATTGTATTGAAACAGATCTTTAGGTTTATATTCTTTACCTCCAGTAGCAACAATCATGGTTCCAATACTTAAATCTTGAGTTTTGCTATTTGAATCAGTAATAGTTACTACGTAATTACCTACATATCCTCTAATATTATTAATTTTTCCTTTTAAGAAAACTTGAATATTCTCATTTTTCTCAACTAAATCAATGGTTTGGTTTAGAAAATCAGAGGCATTTTGTTCGGTTGGATATAAAACATTTAGATAATTTAAATTTCCTCCTAGGATGCTTTCTTTTTCTATTATAAATGTTTTGAATCCTTGATTTGCAATATTTAATGCAGCACTCATTCCCGCAATTCCACCCCCTATAATTAATGCAGTTGGAGTAATTTTTAACAATTCTTCCCTTAAAGGTTTTAATAACCTTGATTTAGCAATAGCCATTCTTATTAAGTCTTTAGCTTTTTGGGTTGCGGCTTCTGCATCATCCATATGAACCCAAGAACATTGATCCCTAATATTAACCATTTCAAAGAGATATTTATTTAATCCAACTTCTTGACATGTTTCTTGAAATAATGCTTCATGGGTTCGAGGTGTACAGGATGCTACGATGAATCTATTTAAATGATGATTTGTAATTAATTCTTTAATTCTTTCCTGAGAATCAGAGCTACAAGAATATAAATTATCTTCACAATGAACAACATTAGGTAGAGTTCTCACATATTCTGCAAGTAACGGAACATGAACATATTTTCCGATATTAATCCCACAATGACAAATTAAAACCCCTATTCTTGGTTCATCAGTATCTTTTGTCTCTAGTTCGGGTACTTCTAACTGCTTCTCCTTGATTTGCTCAAATTTAACAGAATTTAGAAATACAGCTATCTGTCCCGCCACACCACTTGCATCTGCAACGGTTTCAGGTATGTCCATCGGGCCTTGACAGAATCCACATAAGTAAATCCCATCTTTCGTTGATTTAGATTTATTAAAATAATCTATTTCTTTGAAAAATTCATATTCATCTAATTCTATCCCTAAAACATTTGATAAAATCTTAGTTCCATTTGAGGGAACTAGAGGAGTGGCTAATACTACTAAATTAGCTTGAAAATCATTAAATTCTCCTGTTTTTAAATTTTCATAATGAATCATTAAATCATTAGTTTCAGAATCCTCTTCAATTTTGCTAATTTTTGTCTGAAAGTATTTCACTCCATATTCTTTCTGAGCTCTTTGCGTGAATTCATAGAAGTTTTTACCATAAGCTCTAATATCATGTCGAAATACAAAACATTGGGAGCGATTCGAATGTTCTTTCGTGATAATAGCTTCTTTAGCTGTATACATACAGCATACGCTTGAACAATATGGCACTCCCTCATGTAAATCTCTTGAACCAGCACATTGAATAAATGCAATTTTATCAGGCTCTTTTTGATCACTTGGCCGCAAGATATGACCACCAAAAGGTCCTGAAGCACATAAAATTCTTTCATATTCTAAAGCACTTACTACATTATCATATTGATACCCCCACCTTGAAGTTAACCTTTCAGCTGGCATATCAAATCCAGTAGCAACTACAATAGCTCCAACATTTAATTCTATTTCCTTAGGTTTTTGCTCAAAATCTATTGCTTCAGCTTGACATACTTTAGCACATACACCACATACTCCTTTATTTATCTTTAAGCATAATTCAGGATCTATTAAATAAACTGGAGGAACTGCTTGAGGAAATGGAATGTAGGCAGATTTTCTTTTGCCTAACTTCATATCAAATAGATTAGGTACTTCTATTTTTGGACATTTTGTAGCACAATCTCCACACCCCTTACATTTAGACTCGTCCACATATCGTGGTTTTTTCAGAATAATAGCAGAAAGATTTCCAGGGTCTCCAGAAACTTTTTTTACTTCATGATAAGTCATAAGTTTAATATTTGGATTACGGAATACCTCAACCATCTTTGGAGCAAGAATACAAAGGCTGCAATCGTTAGTTGGAAATGTTTTATCGAGCTGAGCCATACGGCCTCCAATTGAGGGATTCCTTTCTACTAAATATACCTTAAAACCTAATTCTGTTAGGTCTAATGAAGTTTGAATACCTGCGATTCCTCCTCCAATAACTAAAACAGATCCTTCCATTATTTTTTTCAATCACCTTTAGCTTTAGTACGAATAACTTTAACATGATTTAATATGAACTCTGAAAAATCTAAAATTTCAATTGATGCAATATCTTCAAAATCATTTTGAAGACAAGTGAGGTGTATATTACACTTCGGACAAGAAGTAATTAATTTTGATCCCGCTAACTTTGCTTCCTGCATTCGCTTATACCTTAAAGCTTTTGACTTTTCATTACAATTCATCCAAGAATTCACGCCACAGCATAGTGAATTTTCTTTATTATGTGCCATCTCATTGAATTGATATCCTAAATCCTTAAATTCTTTAAAAATTTCTCTAACTTTGTTGGTTATATTACCGTTTTCCGGTAAAAATCTACTTAATCTGCAGGGATCGTGATATGTGAAATGAATTTCTTCTTTTAATTTGTTTGGATTCTTAAATTCAATTTTTTGACTTTTCCAATTCTCATAAATGTATTCAATAATATGCTTTACTTCAAAATTTTCATTAAAATCATTAAAAATGTTTGCGTAGTCAACCTTAAATGTTCTATAGCACTCTGCACAGGCAGTAACAATAGTTTTTACTCCTGCATTTTTGAATTTTTCAAGATTTTTTGTTGCTAGTTTTATAAATGTCTTTAATTTTCCTTGCCCCCAATAAATATCATGTCCACAACAGATTTCTTCTTTAAATACCACTATAGGTCTTTTCTCAATCTGACATAATAATTTTAATGTGCTAATAGCGATGGAGTTTAAATTTTCAAATTCATAATTGAAGAATGGCAAACAGCCCACATAATATAACATCTCGCCCTTATCTGATATCTTACAATTCTT
Organism: Promethearchaeia archaeon; assembly: GCA_049671145.1. Lineage (GTDB taxonomy): Archaea > Asgardarchaeota > Lokiarchaeia > Sigyniarchaeales > SOKP01 > SOKP01. The sequence continues at coordinate 9,317 of JBATUM010000114.1, read as the reverse complement.
AGGAATCCAATCCATATTTCTATCAGGGTTAATGTATGGACGACTCATTATTTCAGAAATTGTAGTATATATACCTTTATGTGCCACAAATTCATCAGAACTTTGATTTTTCTCATGCCTCATTTTATAACGAGCCATCCTTACAATATCAGCAAAATTTATTTTTACTGGACAATCCTTAAGGCATTGATTACATGTTAAACAATCCCATAATTCTCCACTTTCCAATACTTTATTTTCAAAACCTTCTAAAATCAATTGAATTATTTTACTTGGTGTATATTTTTGAACTTTACTTAGTTGGCATACACCACTACATCTTCCACATTGATAACACTTCTTTAATAAATTTCTTAGTTCTGGTTCATATATTTTCTCCAAATAATCATATACGTCCGTGAAAAGTTTTTTCCTCTCTATATCTCTTTTTGATTCAGTTATGGTTTTCTCCTCTTTAGAGTATATTTTTCATAAATTCTTCTCGACGTTTAACTTTCGATTCTGAATATTGAGTTATCAATTTTACCATTTTATCCTTTTTAATTTCATCAAGATCTACTGCTCTAATTACCCCCGCGTCTAGAGCTTTTTTCAACACGTCTATTCCTTTTTTAGTTCGTGGGATTACAGTAGTGTATTTATCTTGTGAACCCAATCCCCCAAAAGAAATATCAGCATAAACATTTGTGAAATCACTACATGCATTACATGCAGGGCGCATATAGTCTTTTAAGTGATTAAAAGGAATATGAATAATTTTTTCTCCAGTTCCCATATCCTTTAACTTGAATATAACATCTTCTTTAATATTTATTTTCTCGAGATCTCTGAATTTTATATTAAAATCTTTTTCAAATTTTTCTATTTGAAATTTCTCAAAGAAGAAGTTTTCATAACAGAATAAGCCTAGGCAGATTTCTATATTTTCTGATGGGGTTACTCCTAAATCTTGCATGCACCTAATCGTGTAAAGTTGGCACGGGGTTCCCACAACCGCCAATCTCTTAAATTTATAGTGATTTAATTTGGGAATAGAATGAGTATATGTACAGAATTTTTGAATTTCATCAAGTTGGGGAGATATATCTAATTTAGCTCCTGAAGCCTTTATTAAATCATATTTGCTGTCAGCGAAAGTTGCTTCTCTTGAAAAAGGAGCATCAGTTTTTGAGACAATAGAGCCATCAATTAATCTTTTTTCAATTAAAAAGTTTATAATAGAATTTACTACTCCTCCATCAGTTCCATAATCTAGAAATTCCTTATCCGTTGCTTGACATGAATAAATGTTTTCGTAATATCCAATTGGGGTTGATGAGAATCCTGCAAATTTATAGGTTTGATTAAGTTCATTATCTAAAACATGAGTTTGTGGGCAAATATAATAACAAATTCCACACTCAAGACATTTATCTTTATTAATATATTCAGGAGGTTTATATGGATCTTTTAATCCAATCACATCATATTCTGCTGAACTACAAAAACTTACACATCCACCACATTCTTGGCAGATACCTTTTTCGTGAACCTCCTCAATAAGATCCTGGAATGTTTTAGAACTCATAATTTTTAAATCTTTTATTCTTTTTGTGTTTCTAATATAATTGGTTTACATTTTTTTCTTTTGGAAGCAGCTATCCTCTCAAGAAGACCTTGTCCTGGTTTAACTTCTTTCAAATTTTGGTATTCTATCAAACCAGCATCAACTGCTCCTTTAAAAATTTCCTCTCCTTCTTTTGAACGTGTTATTACAGAAGAATAACCACTTTGTGAGCCAATGGAGCCTACCGAAATATCTGCATAATCTGAGGTGAGATCCTCACAATAATGACAATTATCTCGTGCATACGATTGGACCTCTTTCAAATCTACAGCCATTTCTTCACCTGATTTTAAATTTATTATGAATTTACCCTTATCTATGTTCATTTTTGTTAATTCATTTATGTCTTGATTAAATTTGTCTTTAGTCAATTTAATGATATCCACATAAGAAAATGACTCCATGCAAAACAAACCAACTTTATATTTAATATTTTTAAAGAAGGGGAGTCCACTTGGGAATAAAGCTCCCTTTTCAATGGCTTTCATCATACAAGGAACACCTACGACAGCAATCTTATTATATTTCTTTGCTTGATCTATAATTTTTAATGAGGGAGTATTGGCATACTTTGTACCCCCTGTTTTATATAAATCCTTTACATCATCTACTACAATTGGTTCTGGTCTCCATAAATCACTTGAATGTTGCACTGCTATTATCGCATCTACTAATTTATTCTCTAATAAATATTCTAATAAAGATGTTACAATACCTCCATCTTGACGCACTTTCTTTATTTCATCTTTAGTTGTTGTTCCAGTATATGCATTAATATAACCCCCTATTTTTTCAGAGTAAGTCAGTGATTTATCTAGTTTTTTGATACTTTGATAAGCTTGATCAATAGAAAAGGAGCGAGGACATACTGTAAAACATAAACCACATTTCATACAAATATTATTATCGATTTCAAGATTATCTGCTGTTACTTCTATGGCATTAACTGGGCATACAGAAGAACACCACCCACAATAACAACAAACTCCTGAATCGAATACTATTGAAACTGGTTCAAGATAATGTTCAATAAAATCAAGTGGTACCTCTTTTACTTGATATCTATAGAAATATTCCTTTTCTTCGACTTCTTTTTCTTCCCCCTTTATTTTTTTTATTACCATTTTTGTTTTAATTTCGATGTGTTCTTCAACGTATCCTTGCTCTTTTAAGTAAATAACGTCTCGGATTACATTTTCAGCTGGAAAAGCTTTAATACTTTTAGCTATTTCTTCTAAAAATAATGGTTTTTTACCTCTTAGTTGATCCAAGACTAGTTTGCGTTCAGTTTCTGCATCTATCATAGTATCTAGAATTTCATAGAATTCTTGCTCAGAATATTTCCCCGTTTTTAATATTTCTTCTTTTGCTTCAAAAAATGATCTAACTTGAAAATTTTCAGAAGCTTTATATGTTGCTTCTAATAATTCCTTAGGAGAAATTCCACTAAACAATTTATTATTTACTATTTGAACCATATTTCATTCCATTTCTATGCTTAACCAAAAAATCCAATTTCATTATTTGATATTTTAAAAACCCCCCCTTTGCAAGGTAAGTCACCTTAAAACTAAAATTTTATTTTAAGATTCATTCTACGGGGGTAGTTACTCTTTTTTTTTTAATAGGTTTCATATCCATGGTATTGATCGGATTTGGTCCAGCCCGCCTTATTTTTTCAAGAGCGTCTTCAATGCTTTTAACTAATTTTTCAGATTCTGCACCACTTAACCAGTACATGTTAACTCTTTGACTTCCAAACCCTCGAGATTCTAAAATTCTATTTGCTAAATCTACATGTCTTTGGGCTGTATAATTACCATTTTTAAATTGACATTCATCAGGTCTTCATCCAACAACCATAACACCATCAGCTCCAGATTTAATGGTATATAAAATATGTTTCACATCAATCCTTCCAGTACACTTAACTTTAATGATTTTTACTGATGGTGTATACTTTAAACGAGAAACTCCAGCCAAATCAGCAGCACTATAGCCTCACTTTAGACAAGCAAACATAATTATTTTATAGTTATAACCTTCCATTTTGATGTTTAACCTCCTTCTAGTAATCCATCTATCTCAGCATATAATTGATAATCACGGTAATAACGAATATCAATAGCTTGTGTAGGACAACAGGTTGCACATATGCCGCATCCATCACAATTTATTTCATCAACAACAGCACCTTCCTCATCAACTATTTTAATAGCCATCTTAGGACATTCTTTTTCACATCTTCTGCATAAGATACAAAACTCATTATCTACTTCAGCAGTAATAAGCTCAATATCTATTTCTCCTGGAGCTGTTAATTCAGCGACTTTACTCGCTGCTGCTCTTGCTTGTGATACGGAATAGGCAATGTCCTTAGGACCTTGAGCAAAGCCCGCAATAAAAATACCCTTCGTTTTAGTTTCTTGTGGCATTAAGCCAAAGTGGGATTCTGTTAAAAATCCATTTCTGTCAGAATCCAAATTTAAGACTTTTACAATCTGTTGTGTTCCTTCAGAAGGTAATGCTGCGGTAGATAAAACTACAAGATCGGCATCTATTTTGATAATTTCATCAGTTAAAGACGAGTAAACTCTAATTTTAATGTCTTTACTCTTTGGGTCTTCTGTAATTTCACCAACTTTACCCCGAATCATTTTAATATCAGAGTCCTTAGCTCGCTGATAATATTCTTCGAAACCCTTTTCATTTGTCCTTATATCAATATAGCATATTGTAATATTAGCGTCTGGAAATTCTTCTTTAAGTAATTTTCCATTCTTTAATGCTAACATACAACAAACACCGCTACAATATGGTCGTTCTGAGTCTCTACTTCCGACACATTGGATAAAAACGATTTCTTTTAGTTTTTTATTATCTGAGAGACGCCTTACATGTCCCTCTAAAGGTCCATTTGGTGCTAGCATTCTCTCTAATTGGGCTTGAGTTATTACATTTTCGAACTCACCATAACCATATTCACCAAAAGGCTCATAAATATCCCACCCCGTTGCTATGATTATTGTGCCAACTTTAAATTTTACCTCTTTAGGAACTTGACTGAAATCTATAGCATCTAATTCACAAGCTTCTATACAGCTAAAACATTCAACACATGAATCCCTGTGTACATCATACAAAAATGGTACTGCTTGACCGAATGCAATATCAATGGCCTTACGAGCTCCCAAATATTCATCAAAATAGTTAGATGTATAAACGGGACAAACTTCAGCACAAGCTCCACATCCATTGCAATCTTCATTGATATACCTTGGTTTCATCTCAACTGTTATATCATAATTACCAACATATCCAGAAACTTCTTTTACTTCACTAAAACTTAGAATCTCTATATTTTCATTTCGATTGACATCTAGCATTTTTGGACCACAGATTCATATAGCACAGTCATCAGTGGGAAATGTCCGGTCTAATTGTGCCATTCTACCTCCAATAGTTGTTTTACTATCTACAAGATAAACCTTAATACCTTGATTAGCAAGATCTAAAGCAGCATTCATCCCTGCTATTCCTCCACCCACTACCAGTGTAGCTTTTTCAACAGGAACGGTTTTAATTGGCACTATTTCAAGTTGTTTTGCTCGCTCGATCCCACTTTTTACTAAGATTTTAGCTTTGTCTAGTGCTTCTTCATTCTTTTCTGTACACCAAGAACAATGTTCTCGAACATTAACCATCTGAAAATAATATGGGTTTAAATCGGTTTTGACGATTGAACCTCTATAAATTGGTTCGTGAGTACGAGGAGTTCAAGCAGAAGCAACAATACGATTTAAATTCTTCTCTTTGATATCTTCAATAATCTCGTTTTGGCCGCTTTCTGTTCATAGGAAGCTGTGCTGTTTCGAGACAATTACTCCATCGAGTTTTTTAGCAAATTCTACTAGTTTATTGCAATCAACTTTACCACGAATATTAATACCTCATTGACAAGCATAGTATCCAATCCGATGCATATCAGATTCTTCCATCTTTTTTTACACATCCACCTCTAATTTGATAATTTTGTATAGATCTTTTCCTTCAGATTTCTTTTCTTAATACTGATCAATTTCCGATATTGAAAATTAATTTATTATCGAGAATTGGAATTTATTTATCCTTTTTTTATCTTTTATGTTATTTATACTTAAATAATTTGTTATTTTCCGATATAATAAAATTCTGATAATTTAATTACTAAAATAGGTAATTTTATCCCATTTCGAAAATTTTACCTTATTTAATTGAGGAATTTAATAATCTAATACTAAAAAATGATTTGATTTAATAAAATAAGGATTCAAAAATCTCTGTATTTTAAAAAGTAAAATTTATATTCTTATTCGACATGAATGTATAATAATATAGAATCAATAGGGTTTCACTTGAAACCTAAAAATTAATTGTTAATAAAAATAATGTGATACTCTTGACTATTATCTTCAATTATTACCAATATCTCTCGTATTATGCGCTTATTCATTTTACAATCCCGTCCATAATTACAACCATTTTTACTGTAATTTTAAATGTTTTTATTTTGATTTCCAGTAAGGTTTTACGTGAAGAGATTAAAAAGACGAATCTTTTAAAGAGTGCTGCGATTATAAACATTATTTTTAGCATCTTGCTATTAATACTTCCATCGATCGCATATTCAACTCTAACCGAAATAGAGAAAATAATTGTAATTAGTTATATGATATTTCTTGCATTGATTGGAACCTTACCATTTTTTATAACGTATGGAATCTTTTTTTTCCTTTTCGGCAAAGCTAACCAAGAAAGATATAATAGGTTTCTAAAAATTGCTGGGATTCTCTGGATGGTATCTTTCGGATTTTATTTACTAATTCTAAACGGTTTATTAGGCGGTATCATATACATCTTCACGGGATATCCACCAACCCTTGTAATAACTAATTTTATTAGAATTATTTTTACTATTATTGAATTGAATGGTTTTGTGTTGCTAATGATCCATGGCATTAAAAATAATAATAAGAATCTAATGATAGCAGGTATATTAAGACTTGTTGCTTTTACTACAGTAATCTTTTATAATCTATTCGTGAATTACCTCCCATTGCCCTAAATTTAAAAATACAAATACCTCTAAATTTTTTTTCCTTTTAGTTAACTGCTCTCTAATGAATATAATTTGATGCTCTCACTTTTATAGATTAATTATCTCTCAAGGATAATTTTTCCTTGTAGTTCTTCAATAAGATTTTCTAAGTTTCTAATTTTATCTTCAAGTGTATCAATTTTTTTGAAATTATTCGAAATTATCTTTCTTATTAATTTATTTTCTGAAACTGTAAAAGCACCTGTCTTCTTTTTAAAGAATTTAAATCTGCGGTAAGCATATGATCGTATCAACAGGTTTAAACGAACCGCCCATTTTGCCATAGGCATAAAATATTTCTTGGATCCAATTTTTTTCCTTACTTCATTGTAATAATCTGTAAGAGTGTGTCTTTGGTAATTTAAGAGTTGCTGAGACTTTTTAGTATCCATAAAGCCACAATGAAAATCCTTCTGTTCAAACGCATTCTCAGGTAAAAAATTCCTACCTAACCCAAAAATCTCCATCATATTGTTAAGGTACTCTTTATACGTAGTTCTACATTGTTCTCCTCCAGCAATAAGAAAAGTTTTGCCCCATACCTCATCACTTCCGATTGCATTTACCAATGCATAACCAACATCTTTTGTATCACAAATCTCAATGCAAGTATCTAAAGGCATATGAAACATTAAAGGATCCATTTTTAATTTTTTGATCGAAGTGATATAAGTTAAACGAAAGATTGAAAAATTTACTCCCGATTCTCGGATTAATTTTTCTGCTCTAACTTTTGTAATTGCATAAAAGTCTCCTTTACTAGGTTTTAAAGGATCACTAACCTTGATCAAAGGATTTTCTCGACGGTCTCCATATACCGCTATCGATGATGTAAAAATTAATTTTGGCTTACTTCTTTGCTTTTTCATGGCATTTATTATATTTAATGTCCCTCCAATATTGACTGCTTCGGCTAAGCCTGGATTGCTGTCTGCTAATGGAGGAATAATGGCGGCTAAATGAATAACTATCTCTTGTCCATCCATAGCTCTTTCTACATCGCTATAGTTTCTGAGATCTCCCCAAATAATCTCAAGTTTATCTTTATATTTTTTAGCAATTTTTCTGTTATTTTTGTTATATATTTCGAAAACGCTTATGTGATGATTTCTTTTTAATAACTCGTTTATTGTACTCAAGCCAACATTTCCAAAAGCTCCAGTTACTAATATTTTCAAATAAAAGTCTTCCTTTTTTTTTATTAATTTTACTTAAAGTTCGAAACCAATACAAAACCCCTACTATAATAGAATAAATAGTGACTAAAGAGTTAAATGGTAGTGATCGCAACTTATAATAATCATGATTATATTGATTAAATTAGTAATTATTAAAATGAAAGTTCTGATAAAAGATGAAAATAGTAAGATTACAAATACCTGGTAATTTTCTTAAACAAGTTGGATTTGAAAATTTGTTTGATAAAGTTGAATTTGTGGAAATATTAAATGCTTTTCAATATGACCAAAACCACTTCTTTGCTTTACAGAAAATTAGATTTAAACGCAAAATCGAAATTGATATAAAAGAATTTATTATAGAAAGTTTTAAACCTGAAACTTTACAAGTCTTAGAGCAATCTGGAAAAGAAGTAATTTGTATTATGGATCAAAGCAGATCATCTGGCTTTTTTCCTATAGTTGATTCAGGTCCATGGGCATTTCTCTTTCCTATTCATGTATCAAGTGAAGTGGTTCTAATTACCGTCATTTCTCATGAAGATTATATAAAAAATTTATTTGAGATTTTATCTTCATTTACAGAAGATTTTAGAATTATTGGGTTGACTGATCTTGATAAAATTAGCAAATTTGATGAATCAATCTGGAGATCAATTATCCCTCTCCCAAAATTTACAAAACGGCAAAGAGAAATTGCCAGTTATGCTGCAAAAACGGGATTCTTTAAATCTCCAAAAGAAATCAAGGCTGAAGAAATTGCCTCCCACTTTGAGATAAAGGGAGCTACAGTTAATAAACATTTAAAGAGAGCAAGAGACCTAGCAATGGAGTACTTTTTTGGAAAATATATTTAAGGTCTATAAAAAATTGTGAAAGTTTAAAAAAAAAAAAGAGAAATATCATCTCTCTGGTTCCAATTTTTTTATGAAAACGATTAACGATAACGGAATAATCCAAGCAAGGATTGAAAACAGTAGAATCCATTCCCATAGAGGATTACTTTCTATTAAAAAGATAATAATAGTTGCAAATGGTCCAATAACTCCATATAATCCGAGTAGCTTTGGTAATTTTGTTTTATAAAGTAGTATATACCATCCCATAAAAAAGGCAGAAAGCACAAAACCTACAAATGCTAACTCTGACATTATACCATGAAGCTCTGCGCCAAAGAGAATATCACTTCTGTTTTCGCTAAATATGCCCACACCAATATATCCCAATCCTCCAATGAGTCCAAAGATAAAACCACTACTTGTTAATCTGATTCTTAACCTAGAAAATTTAGTCATATCTTTTTGCGGTATTGGTAAAAGGAGATTTTCCATATAATACGTAATAGGAATAGTTAACGATCCAGCAATTATGCAAGCTATGTCATATAAATACGGAG
>JBATUM010000113.1:0-1722 GCA_049671145.1 Promethearchaeia archaeon | reverse complement strand
AGATATTACTTTGTTTTATATAATTATCTTTTCTGCAATTGCTATTTTTGAATTACCTAATTTGCTCAAATTAATATCATTCATAAGAACTTACAGAAAATATATTTAATTCTATACATTACTTATTTATTTGTAATCATTTGATTAAATAAATATACTAATTTAAAAAATTCAAATTTAATAATATGGCTAAAGCTGCCAAACTTCTTCCCAATCTTGAAAAAGAAGATTTGAGGATATTAATGGCAATTGAACTTGGAATGAAAAGATCTGAGTATGTTAAAATTAGTGATATAAGATTTTATGCTAGATATCCAATTGAAGAAACGCTATTTAGACTTAAAAAAGTACATAAAAATGAATTGATTATAAGGAACTCCTCGGAATATGAAATCTCCTATACTTTAAATTCACATGGATATGATGTATTAGCTCTCCATGCTTTAGTTGAAAAAAACATCATTAGTCAATTAGGCCCTCTAATTGGAAAAGGAAAAGAGTCAGATGTTTATAGTTGTAGGGATGATAATGAGAATATATATGCACTTAAAATTTACCGAATGGGAAGAACAAGCTTTAAAAATATTAAGAAGTATCGAAGTTTTATAGGAAAGAGATCACATCTCTCATGGTTATACATAAACAGGTTGGCAGCAAAAAAGGAATTTCGTGCATTAGACAAAATTTATTTACTTAAATTAAATACTCCTAAACCGATAGCCTTTAACAGACATGCTATTGTTATGTCATATTTAAGAGGTAAAGAACTTGTATATTGCCAAGGCATTAAAAATCCAGATAAAATTTTTAATAAGATAATAAAACAGATAAAAGTAATATATAAAAAAGCAAATATGATTCATGGTGATTTGGGGGAATTTAATATTATTTTAGATGAGAAAGGAAATATCCTAATAATAGATTGGCTGCAGTGGGTTCCAAAAGAACATCCAAATGCTCATTCTCTATTAGAAAGAGATATTGAAAATGTTTGTAATTACTTTAGAAAAAAGTTTAATGTCATAAGTAATCCCGATGAAATTGTAACTGAATTTTATAAAAATTAGCGGAAATCACTTAATTCTTTATCAATTTTCCTTGAATTATTATATCTTCAATAGATTCAATATTTTTAATTTTAAGATTTATTAGTTTTGAATTTAAGAATGAAATTAATGAATCTAAATCTAAATTTTTCTTTAATATTGAAAATTCTAAATTAGCCATATGTTTACCAACCCTTATAATTTCTGTTATACCTTTATAAATATTAGGTAGATTTTGTAACGATGTAATTGAAAAGATTGAATCAATTCTATTATCCCTAAAAGGTAAATGCTCAATATCACTTAATATTAAATTTACACTAAGATTATTATCCAGATATCTACATTTTTCGGCAAATTTTTTTAACATATTCAAAGAAATCTCAATACCGATATATTTTAAAAATTTTATTTGGTTAACCTTAAATTTTTTTACAATGAATTCAAAAAGAAGACCAGAACCACAACCCGCGTCTAGAATTATATTATTTTTTTCTTGCAGAAAATCACTGAGTATTATGCTATATTTTTCTTCTTGAATTTTTCTATATCTTTTGTCATAAAAAATTGAAGTAGAGTTATATTTACTTATAATTTCCTTTTTCTTGTCAGAATTCCCTTTAAAAATTCGCAATTAGGTTTACCAAATTATAGTAATTATTTAAGGGATTAATAC
>JBATUM010000112.1:0-6282 GCA_049671145.1 Promethearchaeia archaeon | reverse complement strand
ACTTATGGGTTTAAGGAGTATCTCTTGGATTTTAATATTGGCAATTATCCTAAACCACCGATTATCAATTTATCCGCCGAGTTACAAGAAATAATTAGAACACCGATAGAGGAATTAAACGCTTATAAAAATTGGGCCGAAGCAGAATCCGAATCTGTAGGAATAATTAGAGAACTCGCATGGTTAGTTGATAAAAATTCAAGAGTAAACTTTGAAATCGAATTATTGAAGGATCATTATAAAAAGATTCAATACGATCCTTTAGCAAACACATTGAAGGTTGATATGAAAGGAAAAATGAAAACCCAAGATTTAACTTTTGAATTTCAAATAGATTTGCCATCAGATTATCCCATGAAAGTGCCCACTATAAAAATTTTAAACGAATTTGATTTAGAAGCACATGATAAAATTAAAAATGATCTACAGAATTCGTTTAAAGATTTTTTTGATGATTGGACTCCATTTAGTTATTTAGTAGATTTCTTTAATTCAATATCCAAGAAGATATTTGAAGTTTCTGTAGTATCTTGTGTAATATGTCATAAGATTGAATGCCCTACTTGTAGCTTGAAAATTGCGGGTTCTGATGGGGATACATGTCACACAGATTGTCCTTATTGTGAGAGATCATATCATAAACACTGTTGGGGGCAGACTATAAAATCGTTTGGGAAATGCGGTTTTTGTCTTAAAACTCCTCCACCAGATTTAATGCCCTAATAAAGACTAAATTGATTTTTTAAAAATTTCCATAGCTTCTTTAAATTATATTATCAAAATTAAAACTAATGGGAAGAATTGGTAAAATTTTTTTACTTTTCTTACTTTTATAAACCAATTACATTTTTAACAAGATGAGATGCGTGGAAACTATAGATAAGAACTTGAATCTTCAAAAATTAGAAGAAAAGATATTGAATTTTTGGGAAAAAGAAAATATCTATTCTCTAATAAGAAAAAAGGAAGAAGAGAAGGAAGTTTGGAGATTTATAGACGGCCCTCCATATACTTCAGGATCAGTTCATTTAGGAACTGCCTGGAATAAAATTCTTAAGGATTATCTAATTCGATATAAAAGAATGAGAGGATTTAAGGTTACAGATACTCCAGGGTATGACGCTCATGGACTTCCTATCGAAGTACAGGTGGAAAAGGAGTTAGGTATAAAGAATAAGCAGGAGATTTTTGAATATGGTGTAGATAAATTTATAAAGAAATGTAGAGAATTTTCTCTGAAAAATCTTGATATAATGAACGATCAATTTAAGCGATTAGGGTGTTATTTCTGGGATTGGGAAAATCCATATGTCTCAATAAGAAATAGCTATATCGAGGGAGTATGGTGGACTTTAAAGAAAGCTTGGGAAAATAATTTTTTATATCGATTTTATAGACCTTTAAATTGTTGCCCTAGATGTGCTACTGCACTTGCAAAACATGAGCATGATTATAAAAATATCAAGGATACAAGTTTATTTCTGAAAATAAAATCAGCAGATATGGAAAAAACCTATTATATAATTTGGACTACAACGCCGTGGACGTTAGTTGCAAACTCAGCGATAATGGCAAATCCAATTGCGGAATATGGTAAGGTATATATTGAAGATATTGATGAGTATTGGATACTTTCAAAGGCATCTATCACTCATTTAATTTCAGGAGAATTAGGATATAAATATAAAATAGTAGAAGATTTTATTGGAGAAGAATTGGAGGGAAAGAAATATATACATCCTTTATTAGAAGAAGTTCCTTATCAAAATGAGCTTGCAAAGGAAAGCGATAAGATTCATTCAATAGTCCTTTCTGAAGAATATGTTTCAGCATCAGAAGGTGTTGGGTTGGTTCATTCAGCGCCAGGGCATGGACCTGAAGATTTTGAAGTAGGTGTTAAGAATAATATACCAATTTTCAATCCTGTGAATATCAGAGGAATCTACAAAAAAGAAGCAGGAAAATTCGAAGGAATGCATGTCTTCGATGCGAATAGTGAGATATTAGAATTATTAGACAAAAAAGGCACACTTATTTTAACGAATGAAATTGAACACGAGTATGCGCACTGTTGGAGATGTGATTCAAAATTAGTTTACAGAGCAACAAACCAATGGTTTTTTAAAACAGAAGGTTTAGTTCCAGAATTACTTAAAAAGAACGAAGAAATATATTGGATACCTGATTGGGCGGGAAATCGATGGTTTAAAAGCTGGTTAACAACCCTAAAAGATTGGTGTATTTCACGACAACGTTTTTGGGGTATTCCTTTAAGCGTATGGATATGTGATAATGAAGATTGCGGAGATATCATAGTAATAGGATCAGGAAAAGAATTAGAGGAGATTGCAGGAAAACGCCCTGAAGATTTACATAGACCATGGATAGATCAAATTACTTGGAAATGTAAAAAATGTAATAAAGGTACAAAGAAAAGGATTCCTGACATTTTAGATGTATGGTTAGATTCCGGTTCGGTTATGTGGGCAGCTCAAGAAGTTTATGATGGCGAAAGCCATTATGATACGTGGGTTCCAGCAGATTTTATCATAGAAGGGAAAGATCAGATAAGGGGTTGGTTCAATAGTTTATTAAACAGCGCAATGTTATCATCAAGTCGAAAAAATTACAACGCATGTTATATGCATGGATGGGTGTTAATGGAAAGAGCCAAAATGAGCAAATCAAAAGGTACAGTAATAAACCCTGAAGATCTTATAGAAGGGACATTTCCCGAGTTACAGAAGAATAAGTCATTTTCGAATATTAAAGGAGCTGAGACATTTAGATTTTATTGTATAGGGGTCACTCAGCCAGGTCGGGATTTTAATTTTAATCTTAAAGAATATACTGATACATATAAGATTCTTAATACAATATGGAATGTCTATGTATATGCAATTGAAAAATTTAATTTAGCTGAATTCAATCCTTCAAAGACAAAATTCGATATAAAAAAGATAAGCAAATTAGATAAATGGATAATTTCAAGATTACATTCTACAATTAAAAAGATAACAGAATTGTCAGATGAATATCAACTTCCTTGGATTACAGGAGAACTAAGGGATTTTGTTGTTAATGATATCAGTAGATAGTATATAATGTTGAATCGAGAAAAGCTTGATATCTATTCTGATGACCCAGATAAATTACAAATAATGGCTGTATTGTATCACGTGCTATATAATTATCTATTATTATTGGCACCTGTTAATCCGATGATAACTGAAGAGATTTTTCTAACCATGTTTAAATCAAGTCTTAATTCAATGGGTTTAAAAGAAACTAAGAGTCTACATTTACAGGAATGGCCTCAATTTAATGAAAAAATGATTGATTTAGAATTAGAAAAACAAATGCATTTTACAAGAGACTTAATAGAAAATATCAGAGCATTAAAGGATGAGAATCGGATTAGGTTAAGATGGCCAAATAAGAGGTTAATCATAGAACCTAAAGAAGATATGCCGAAAATTGAATTTCCAGAAATTATTAAACAAATTGGAAATGTGAAAGAATTAGAAGTTTCAAAATCGGTTAAAGAAGCGGACAATCTGTTAAAAATGGAAACAAGATACTCTAACATATATTTAGATACGAGTATGGATGATGATCTTTTAGCTGAGAGGGTAGTTAATGACTTAATTAGAAACATACAATTCTCCCGTAAAAAAAATAAATATAATGTTGGAGAAGATATATCGTTGATAATAGGAACTGATACTAATTACTTAAATGATTATATCCAGAAAAATAAAGAATTTATCTCGGAGAAAGTAACCGCAGGTAAGATAAATGTAATTGAGAAAGACATTGAGGAAGAAAAGGATAAAGTTTATGGTCAACTTTATATTTGTCCTAATAAACAATGTTCTGCGTCACTAAAACAAAACATAATCTCAAAGTTTAAAAAGCAATCTGAAGTCAAATGTCCTTACTGTGATACTAAGTTGAAGGAAAGTGAGATAAAGGCAGTAAAGTTTAACTTTAAAAGACAATCTTAATTAATTTTAAATTCTCTTTCTATTGATTAAGCGTTAAATTGAAAAATTAAATCAATTTTAATATTATATTATTTATTATTACTTGTCCAAGTAAAAATTAAGATTTGAAAAAAGATAACAAGTGCCTTATATGATTATACGTTCGAAAGCCCCTTTTAGAGTGAGTTTTGGAGGAGGAGGTACTGATATGGCACCTTATTGCACAGAACATGGAGGGTGTGTAATTAATACAACAATCGATCGCCATGTATATATTACAATTAAACCTCGAAATGATAACCAGATTAAAGTGATTTCCACGGATTATGATGGAGATTATGTATTTAAAGTTGGAGACAACAATTATTCTGAGGGTTATGAGTTATTTAAAGGTACAGTGAATGTCTTGGAAATCAAAGATGGTTTCGATATTGGTGTGTCTTCAGAATTACCTGCGGGTTCGGGGATGGGTGGATCTTCTACTCTATGCGTTGCACTTATTGGAGCTTTTAACAAATATTTTCAACTGAACTTAACAAAACATGAAATTGCCCAGAAAGCTTATGATATTGAAAGGATTGAGCTAAAACAGAAAGGTGGATATCAAGATCAATTTGCTGCTGCATATGGAGGTTTCAATTTCATTGAATTTACGGATACTGTAAAGTTGTTTCCAATAAATACGACAACGGAGATGATTAACGAGCTACAATATCGAACAATATTATGTTATGTGGGAGGTTCTCATTTTTCCTCAGATATTCAAGACGAAGTACTAAAGGGATACAAAATTGAAAAAAAGTCTTTTATAGAAGTAATGCAGGATTTAAAGGATGTTGCACATGAAATAAGAAAAATAGTTGAATCTAAAGACATTAATAAGTTAAATAAGTTTGGAGAACAAGTCCATAAAGGATGGTTAGCCAAGAAAAGCCTTAGTACGAGAATCTCCAATAAAGACATAGAAAATTTTTATTTAACTTCAAGAAAATTTGGCGTTATTGGTGGAAAATTACTTGGTGCAGGAGGAGGTGGACATTTACTCCTCTTTTCAGATCCAGATAAAAAATATGAAGTTATTCGGGAATTACAAAAAATTGGAGGAATTATTATCAATTTTCACTTTAATCCTAAAGGACTTGAAACTTGGAGTGTTAAGTAATTTAATTTTTTAATTACTAAGATCATGGAGTAAGCTTATAGAGATTTCTTCCAGGTTTAACCGTAGCAAGAAATTTGACTTTAGTTAAGTTTGAATTCCTAAGTAAAAAATTGACAAACTCATCTGGATTAAAATTACGATAAGTTTTAAGAACTTGAAATTCTTTAGGATTATGAGCCTCAAAAAAGAATTCTTTTACTTCTAGCCTATTTAAAAATTTTTTTAAATTTAAATAGGTATTTTTTCTCTTAAGAAAGTGGTGAAAAATGTTTAAAGCTAATACAATATCATATTTTAATTTTTTATCTTCATTAATTTTTAAAATAGTATGCCTAATGAGCTTAAATTTCTTATTTTCTGCTCTTCTTAATTTCTTTAAAAAATATGCATATAACCAATTACCTTCTATAGCATAGCAATTAAAGCCTAAGTCTTCAAACTTTCTACTAAAATATCCTAAATTTGCTCCAATATCAAGAACATTACCCTTTGAGAGGGTTAGATTTTTTTCAATTAAACTAAAACGTAATTCTCCATATCTATAGGGTAAATCTTGGAGATCAGGGTGAGTTGGTTTCTGATAAAGCCCTCCATTTCGAGAGAAATACCATAATTCTTTTTTAAAATTATTCCATTTCTTATGCCGTAATCTAATTTTTATTGGCACTATAGACGCCTTAAGTATTTTTAGTAATACTAAAATCTCCAAGCCACTGGTTACAAAAAATAATCCGTTTCTGTCAATATTAGCAATAATTTCCTCAGAAAAAATTGGTATATTAAGTTGAGCCAATTTTTCTTTAAATAAGAGAAGTTCCTTCTTTGATGGAATACCATGTATATTTACTTGATCTATTAAAACATCTAAGTGTTTTATTTTATCATAAAATTCATCTTCAGTTTTACATCCCCATTTTTCTTTAGCAATGGAATTTTGGATTAAAGCTTCTTGATAAAATCCCATTTCTTCCCAATTTTTTTTATCTTCTATTCTTTCAGAAAAAAATTTATAAATAGATAACTTTTCAATTAGCTTTTTATTCCGATCCCAATTTCCTTTCTTTACTGATATTTTTTCCCTAATCTTATTAAATTCTACTTTAGAGAAATTTTGGATTAACATGGGGTTTATCC
>JBATUM010000111.1:0-1677 GCA_049671145.1 Promethearchaeia archaeon | reverse complement strand
ACTAAATTCCTTCCCTCTTAAGCTTTTTATCAATCTCATTTAATAGAATAATAGGTCCTAGGTTCTTATGCCTAGAGAAATATTTACTATTTGTGTCATAATTTTTCAGAGTCCCATCTCTACTTAATTCTATAATCCTTTTGGTATATTTTAGTAATAGATGATAATCATGGGAGGAAATAATTATGGTTTTCCCTCTCTTATTTTCAATAAAAAGAGTTTCTATTAATGAATTAATTGTTCTTTGATCTTGACCAATAAAGGGTTCATCTAATAAAATAACTTCAGGATTATACACAAATATGGAACTTAAATTCAAGCGTCTTTTTTGTCCCCAACTTAAATCATAGGGATTTTTTGTAGGATTTTCTTTACCAACCAAGTCTAACAGTTTTTGGATATAAACCTCATCAATTTCTCCAAGTATATCGAAATTTTTGGGACCATACAAAATTTCATCTTTAATGGTTGATTTAAAAATCATATTTTCTGGATTTTGAAATATGAACCCTATCTTTTTCGCATAATCATAAGAGTTGATTTCTTCAAGATTTTGGTCATTGTAATTTATATTTCCAGATGTTGGTTGATACAAATTAGCTAATAAATACAGCAATGTGGTTTTACCTGAGCCATTTGGGCCTATAAGACCAATAAAATCTCCCTTTTCTATTTTAATAGATAAATTCCGAAGCGCTTCTACTCCACTATTAGGATATGTGAAACATAAGTCCTTCGTTTCTATAATCACGTTGTTATTACTAGATTTATTATAAACATCCAGATTTTCCTGAACCTCCCCCTTCAATTTTAGATGTTTTAAAGATTTAACATATGTCTCATCTAAATCAATTAATTCTTCTAGTGTCTCATATTTTTCTAGTTCTTTTGTACTCATCTCCTTAGAGATGAGTATCTCTCGTAATATTTTTAAATCATCAGTATCTAGTTTGGGAATTAATCCAAAATATTTTTGGAATTTAATGGAGTTTTCAACAAGTAATTCATTTTCCCTTAGCTTTTTAAATTCATCAAAAACATCAACTATCCATGGAACTCTGATATTACAAGACTTCAAATGACTAAATTGATTCCTTAATATGTCTGAAATACTACCATTTAGAGCTATTTTTCCTGTATTGTCCAAAACAACCAATTTATTGGCAATATCGATAACCCGAGATAACCGATGTTCTATTATTACTAAAGTCAAGGGAAAGTTCTTTGATTTAACTAATCTTTTCAATCTATTAAGCAATAAACTCTCAGATTGCTGATCTAAAAAAGCAATTGGCTCATCTAAAATGAGAATCTTTGGACTCATAACTAAAAATGAACTTAAAATCGTAAGCTGTTTTTGACCACCACTTAATTGTTCGATTGAACGATCTAATATATTGCTTATACCCATTAATTTAGAAACTTCTTCAATTTTAGATTCAATCTCTTTTTTTGGATAATTTAAATTCTCCAACCCAAAGGCAATCTCATCCTTAACTGAAAATGTAACCAATTGTTCAAGAGGATTTTGTTTTACTAAACCTACTATCTTAGATAACCCAGAAAATTCATAATCCCAAAAACTTTTACCAAAAATCTTAACATCTCCTTTAACAAATCCTTTTTGCCTCCATGGAATAATTCCATTCATAGCATAAGATAAAGTAGATTTACCAC
>JBATUM010000110.1:0-2211 GCA_049671145.1 Promethearchaeia archaeon | reverse complement strand
TCATATATAAGCTTATTTTTACGGCTCAAAATTTTGAAGATAATTTAGTCGCTTTAGAACTTTGTAAAGAAATTTCAAAAAATAACAAAAAAGTAATTTCTTTTTGTATGGGTGAATTAGGGATATTATCAAGAATATTGAGTGTAAAATTAGGTTCATTTCTGACGTATGCAGCATTGGAAGAACCTACAGCACCAGGACAAATAAAAATTCATACACTCCAACAAATGTATAAATTATTGTTTAGTGATTAGCCTATTTTTTAATTATTATAATAAACAAATACTGAAAATTAAAATATCCCTACCCTATATTGAATTATATGGTTGTTCATTTCGCATTTTTATTTCATATATATCAACCACCAGTACAGATTCCACCTGTAATTAAACAAATTGTAAATGAATCATATAAGCCTATAATGGATGCACTTAATAATCACCCACAATCAAAGATCACATTAAATATTAACGGCACATTAACAGAACAACTTCATGATTTTGGTTATGAGGATTTAAGTGAATCGATTAACCTACTTGCATCAAGAGGTCAAATAGAATTTACAGGATCAGGGAAATTTCATCCTTTACTCCCCTTAATTCCCGAACCAGAAATTAGGCGCCAAATCAGACTCAACAATGAGACAAATCGCCACTTTTTTGGAAAATTCTATAACCCTCGTGGATTTTTTCCACCAGAAATGGCAATTTCAGAGGAGGTTATTGATATAGTAAAAAAATTAGGTTATAATTGGATAATTCTAAGTGGTATCGCAAATACATTACCCAAATTCCCTACAACCTTTATATCTCAGCATAATAACAGTCTTAATTTAATTTTCCGTGATGATTATATCTCAATTGACTGCGCTTTTGATAAAATTAATAATATTGATTCATTCATTTCCAGGCTTTATTATAAACACACTTCAGAGGATTATTATGTCATTCTTGCTATGGATGGCGAAACTTTTGGACATCATGTCAAACATGCTATCAATAATTTTTTAATCCCTCTATTTGAGAGTGTACCTCATAGAAATGATATCAAAATATGCACCATTTCTGAAATCATAGAACGCTTTCCAAAGGGTCCCAAACAAACTCCTCGAGCGTCCAGTTGGTCAACAATGCCATATGACATAGCCCATGATGTTCCTTTTCCTCTCTGGTTCAATCCGAAAAATAAAATACATATAGAACAACACCGCTTCTTTATGTATGCCCTAACTTTGATACATTTATCTGCGAAATATAGAGAAAGCATGGACGATGAGAGAAAAAGGATTTTTGATAACGCCCGAAATTTACTTGATAGAGGTATTCACAGTTGTCAACAATGGTGGGCATCGGCGCGCCCCTGGTATAGTCCAGAAATGATCCTACGCGGATTAAATGAAGTATTAATGGCAAGCGTTAACGCTAAACGTAGTATTCCTGAGGATATACCTGATATTAAAGAAGCTATGGAACTAATTATGGAAGATATGTTAAAAGCTCAGAATAAAATAGTATTGACATTATGAATTTCTTAAAATTGAAAAAATAGGAAAATAAATCAATTATTTATTAAATCTTTTTATTGGCTTTTATCAAATACCGTTCCGCACGAGCCGCACTTAATCTTTTTCTTATAGACAGGAGCACCTTGCATGGAATAATAAAGTACTTGAGTTTTATCAGGTTCTTCATGTAATTTTCTAGGATTTTCTTCTCCACAATTTCCACATCTAAAACGTTTGTATTCTGTCATGATTTTTCGATTAATATGTTTTTTATAAAATAGTAAGATTTTTTGAATTTAAATATGGCTATTTAATTAATTTTTCGTTATGTTATCTTTAATTTTTAAGTAAATACCAAATATCATTCATATAACTTGGTTTTGGTTATAATTTCGTGAACAATCTCAATTATTTCTTTATTTGTAGTATCGATTGTGAAATCTGCAGCAGCCCTATAGAACGGTTCTCTATATTGCATAATATTTTCTATTTCTTTCTTAGGATTTTCTTTATTTACTAATGGTCTCTTCTTTTTACCATTCCTCATTATTCTGTTATAAATTTCATTTAAGCTTGCCGTTAACAAAATAATATTACAATTTTTTTTCAAATTTCTGACATTTGCTTCATTTAAAATAACACCCCCTCCACATGAAATAATTGCTTTTTTTAACTCTGAAACTTTTTTACAAGCATCTGTTTCATAG
>JBATUM010000109.1:0-26283 GCA_049671145.1 Promethearchaeia archaeon | reverse complement strand
CTCTAGAGCAGTGGATGTAGATGAAATCGTCATTAATAAATTTGTCCGCGGGGCTACTTATGGAGAGATAAAAATTGATACCGAAGTAATAACTAATGAGGATAATACTCAAGCTAATGTATCATCTATTGAAATTGAAATAATCCCACCTAAGAAATAATTCAAGTCAAAACCAAATAACCAGGAGAAAATCAGGAGACTTTCTCGTCTATTTTTTTTATTTTTTAATTATCCTACTATGTTTGAGAACCTTCTACTATTATAGTGTTTTTTTAATGGCTTCTAATTCATTTTGAAGTGTTTCTATTTGTTCCTTTGTAGCCGAATTATTATTTATACTAATGAATAGTTTAATGAAATCCCCAATAAGTGAATGTTCTAATACCACACATGATTGATTTAAAGTATTTACGTCTAGAATTATGGTTGATTTTAAGGTTTCTCCTATTCCTAACACATCTTTACATACTAATTCATAATTTTCATTATAGGATAATACAACAATATCTTCTAATATCTGAGAACCATCATTTTTCCTAATAATTTTAAATTCACACATGTTAAAATTTTCATTATATTTTTAATTATATTAGCCTTAAATCTGCTTTAATTAAATAAAACCAAATTTTTTAAAATACGCTTAATAATGTAAAATATAACAATTATTTTAAAATATACACATAAAAACTTAAACAGAGGAAATTGGTGGAATTATGGCAAGACCATACCAAAAAGCGAATATTCCCGGTCCCGAGATGGGTACAACTGTTTTTGAACCGCAAGTTATGGCTAACATTTTAAAGGCTCCAAAGAATAAAGTCCTTGTTATAGGAGCTGAATCCTTAACTTGGGAGCTTGATGGCAAGAAAGTTGCTGATTATTATATCGAAATTGCAAAGAAGCTAGATTGTCATGTCGTTGCTACTGGACATACCTACAAATATTTAAAAGAAAAAATTGATTTAAATAAGCTTTGGGATATGTCCTTAATTAACATCACGGGAAGACTAGTTGATAAAGATTGGGAGGGATTGGATGGAAAAGGTCAATATAATATGGCTATTTTTGGGGGCCATCTTGTATTTTATGTGAGTCAAACCCTAAGTCGTATTAAGAATTTCTCAAACTGGGTAAGAACTATTGAATTAGATAAATATGCACACCCAAATGCGCGTTTTAGCTTGCCTAACTTTAGTGATAATGATTGGAAAGAGTTTTTAGAAAAATTAATTGAATTATTATAATTAAATAAAATAATAACTATTTTTATGAGGAGAAATATAATATGAGTTTTTCAGATATGCCTGTAGATGTTGGTCCAGTATATGAGGGAGAACGTATCAGAGCAAACCAAATGTATGTAGAACTCGGCGGACCTAAAATTGAGAAACACTTTGAATTAGTTAGAGTTAAATCACCTAAAGAGATCAAGGATGGTCAAGTTACACTTCATGGTCCTGATATTAAGGACATGAAAGAAGGAGAAAGATATCCTATTGGAATTTTAGTAGAAGTTGCTGGACCTGAATTAGAAGAAGACTTAGAAGCCGTATTTGAAAGGAGAGTTCATGAATTTTGTAATTTTGTAAATGGTATTATGCACTTAAATCAACGTTATACTAACTGGATGCGTATTTCAAAATCGGCCTTTGAGAAAGGTTTAAATTCTTTCGATTTGCTTGGAACAATTTTAATTAGGCTATATAAAGCAGAATTACCAATTATTGAACAAGCTCAAGTCACCTTCTATACTGATGCAAAAGAAATTGAAAAACCTTACGATATGGCATTGGAAATCTACAATAAAAGAGATGAGAGAGCCAGAACGATCCATGATGAAGATGTAGACATGTTCTATGGATGTGTTTTGTGTCAATCTTTTGCTCCTACACATGCATGCTGTATAACACCTGATAGAACTTCATTATGTGGTTCAATAAGTTGGTTTGACGCCAGAGCTGCGGCAAAAGTGGATCCTAAAGGTCCTATCTATGAAGTACCACCTGGGGAATGCCTAAATGAGCTGGCTGGAGAATTTACTGGTGTAAATGAAATGATTAAGAAACGTTCACTTGGTGAAATTGAAAGAATTTATCTTTACAGTGGTATGGAGTTCCCTCATACCTCATGTGGCTGTTTTGAGGCAATAGATTTCTACATTCCTGAAGTGAATGGTCATGGAATTGTTGATCGCAACTACGGTGAAGTCGCGATAAATGGCTTACCTTTCTCAGCTATGGCCAACCAAACTGGAGGAGGAAAACAGATGCCTGGTTTCAATGGTGTGAGCATTCAGTACATCGCAAGTCCTAAATATCAAAAATACGACGGTGGCACTGAAACAATTGTCTGGATGCCTAAAGCTGTTAAAGATAGAATTGGTGAATTGCTCCCACAAGACTTATTGCCAAAAATCGCCACGGAAGAGGAAGTCCAAGACATCAACCAGCTAAAAGACTGGCTTAAGGAGAAGGGTCATCCTGTAGTCGAAACATGGGCTGCGCTTGAGGCAATGGAGGAAGAAGAGGAGGAGGAATGGGCAGAAGAAGGTGCGATGGTACCTATGGGTACTGTAGGAATGACGATTCCTGGCGTAGGCGGTGCCGGAGGCTTCAAAGTGATTCTAAAGAATTGTAAAATCCATGCCGAGTCAATAATTATCAAGAAAATAGAACCTAAACGCAGAAAAAAATAATTTAATCTTTTTTTATTTACTTTTTATTCCTGATTTTTTATTCAAATTATCGTATGCTTACTTGTAGTTTATACAACATTGTCATTGATTTCTAAAAATATTTATATTTCAGTTTGTCATATTATATGGTACGGCTTAAATCTAATAAAAATTGATTAATATGACAAAAATTACAAAAAGCAAAATATATTTTTTTTTATATAATAGTATATTTCAAATATAGCTCATAGTATTAATATGACCATAGTATAATGTTTCATTAGAACCACAATTAAAAATAATTATATACTAAGCTGGTAAAATACTAATTATTAATATTAAATCTCGAAAAAATTAATGAACTTCAAAATAATTACTTATGGTCAAGAGGGTGTAGGAACCAGTACTTTTCTTAAGAAGTATGCTAGAACTCCCATACATGTGGATGATGAAATTCAAGAGATGAGGAGACCGTTCTCTGATACAATATATTATAATATAAGAAAAGAATTAAACGAGACATTTACAGTAAGATCCATAATGAATGAAATTAAAAATATTTACGATAACGCCTTACACAAATACAGTAATAAGATTATTAACGCAGAATTATTTATAAATCCAGAGATACAAAAAGCATTTGGATTTAAAATAAAAATATCACCTGAGATTGATTGGCTATCTTTTATATTTGATTATAATGGTTCAAAAATAGTATGTAGAGGTTCTATCAAGACAGAGATCGCGAAAGATTTTTTCAAAGTTCATGGAACGGCTCTAGAATTAATTAACTTCTTCAAGAACTTTAATTATTCTGTAGAATTAATTGACCAGACAGAAACTAGTTCATTTTCTACAAAGTCAGATAGGGAATTAATAGTTGGAGCAGATTTTTTCCTTAAAAAGATTATGGTTGATGAAAATACCATTAATTTACAAATTTGGCATATCACAAGCGAAGAAAGATTTCAGTTTTTAATACCAACGTATATAAAAGGTTCCTTAGGAGCCATCTTAATTTTTGATATTACAAATTCTAAAACATTATATCATTTAATCGAGGTTATAGATCTTATTAAGGAAAATGTTGGTAATATTCCAATTATATTGGTTGGGAATAAACTTGATTTAAAAAAATCAAGAGAAGTTTTTAAAGAAGAAGGAAATTTATTTAAGGAATCATACAATTTAGCCTCTTACATAGAAATTTCCTCTAATTTGGGATATAATATTGAAACTGTATTTATAGAACTTGTAAAATTATTACTGGAATATGCGCAGACAAACCAAAAGGATGGACTAAGTATTCCGAATATTTAAAAAACATACTTAATCATTAAGGATTAAATTTCCAATTATAGATCCTTTAATCTGTGTATGATATTCCATTCTTTAACAAGTTTAGCTACACTAGAAGGTACAAAATGTTCCCAAGCTTCCCCTTTTATCATAGCATATCGAATCTCACTACCATTTAATCCTTTTTTATCCAATGGAACTTCCCATAGGATGTGAATTTTTAAGCCTAATTTCTCAAAAATTTTTTTTTTTTGGCGTCCCCAATCATCGTAAATTGTAAGAAAGAATATGGCATCCATTGGAACATAAAACTTGATAAATTCTGGAAGATTAATTGGAAATGGAACGATTGAAAATTCAGATAATTTTAGGCCTTTTTCCAATAATGCTTCTCGTATCATTACATAACGTTCATAGTAAGTTAATGGGTTGGCTAGAGAAATACTTCGATGTGGATTCGACTCATGATCTTTAGTTAAGGATGGATCAGGGTTTGTAATCCCCACAATAAGGTGTTTACATAATTCTTTTCCTGCTAATAGATATTTCATATGATCATTATGGAGTATCTGGAATCTTCCATGAATTACGCCAATATCGTGCATTGATTCTTTATTTTGCATCTAATCATAAGAATTATTTTATTTTATCGTAATTCAAAAGATAATAATAATTTTGTTATTTAGAGGTTTCATAATCACTATTTTTTCAGGCTTTCACTATTTATAAATTCTGATTTAATATTTATTTTATAGCTGAGTGAAGTTTTCTGGTTTTTAAATGTTAGTTAAAAATTCATTTCAAGCACTATTTGGAGATTTCAACAAGAACAAAAGTAAAAATCAAGATATTACAATATTTATCCATGCAAGTGACATTCATTTGGGGAGTCATCAATATAGAAATGAATATCGAGCAGACGATTTTATTAGAGCCTTTCAAGAAATTTTTTACCTTTCAGTAATTCATCAAGTAGATTTTATTTTATTAGGCGGTGATGTTTTTACGTCCTTAGAAATGCTTCCTGGAAAGCTAATTAAGATTATAAATATCCTTACAGAATTCAGAGATTATACTGGTGGAACAATTCCTATTATAGCGATAGAAGGAAATCATGATATTCGAAAATATTCAAGGGGAGTTAAATTTTCTAAACGTGGACAGTCATGGTTGAAACTTTTACTTAATTTAGAGTTACTTATTCTTCTTGATGGTAATATGGAGGCACCTCCAAATTCAATTTACTTACCATACGACTTTAAGCATAAAAAGGGTGGTAAAATCCAAATTAAAAATACCATCATCTATGGTAATCATTATCTTGGTGAAAATCCAGAGGATTATATTCCGAAGATAACAAAAGCAATAGAAAAAAAAGATAATTTGTTTTACATTCTTTTACAACATTTTGGAATCGAAGGACAAATGAAAAATGTACCAGGAATTAATTATATAAAATTACTTTCGTTAAGAGAAAAAGTTGATTATCTAGCTTTAGGACATTATCATTTACAATTCATTTTAGATGATTGGGTGTATAATCCCGGTTCTACTGAGGCAGCTTGTTCGGTTGATTCCAAATTTAAAAGAGGAGTTTTTATTGTTAAAATAACGGGAAAAAAACACTATGAAAAAAAAGTTCATTCTCTTAGATTATTTAACAGAAAATATATCTGGAAAACCATTTATTTCCCTTATTCTTTTAAAAGTAAAGAGGATATTAAAAATTATATAACTAAAAAACTGAAAATAGAAATAAATAGATTGGAGGATGAACTTGATCTTTCAAATCCTGAAGTACCTATGCTATATCTTGTATTGAAGGGCTGGAAACCATCATTAAAATATAAATTGAATGAAAGAGATTTGAAAACAGAAATCTTACAGTCTCTACGTGTAGTTGATGTAAAAATTTATCAAAAGTTTTCTGAACCTATAAAAAATCTAAATGAATTTCTTAATATTAGATCATAGTTGATTGGATTCAGATTTAATACTATAAAATTATATCTTTTTAAACAACTATAATTAAAAATATAATTATGGTAATAAAGGCTTTTTTTAAAAAAAACAAATTTTTCAGCTTTATAACGATAGTTTTTATTATTTGGCTTTTATTTCTGATAATCTTAGCCATATTTAATAGGAGAAACGTAATATTTTGGGAAAATATCTCTAACACTGACGTTTCTTCAGAATACTTGAGCATTTTACCCCCCTTAAGGTATATTTTAGAACCGATTGCACAACTATCATTTATTTTAGGAATGGAGTTCTCTTGGTTATTTATAGTTATCATAATTTATCCAAGTTTACGAATAATTTATTTAATTTTAAGGAGAAAAGGCATAATTCACTCTAAAAAACTTAGATTGATAACAAACCCGTTAGCAGATGTTATTAGGTTTTCTTATAAAGTTTTAATGTTAACTATATTGGTTATTGGGTTAATAATACTTGCAGGTTATTTAATTCAAGGATATTTTTTTGTTAGTAGGTATTTTATGATTCCTGTTCAGATTGGAGTTCATTTAAGTATCATTCTTATTATAATTAAGACTTTATATGTTTTAATTAAATTATTCCATCCTAGACTTCAATGCAATTATTCCAAGAAAAGAAAAAAAAAAGTAAAAAAAAGAATTAAAAAAAGATCCATTAAATCTTTAAAAAATATAAAAAGAGAATTTGTTTATTTAGTTGGAATTTGTTCCTTACTTCTGGGTATCAATATTGTATTAATTTCAATACCATTTCCTACTCATAGAATTGTACCTATCGTTCCTCTTGATGATGATGAATTTTTATTTGATTTTCATGTTCATACTACTTATTCAGATGGTTGGCTTACTCCAGAAGAGAGAGTTCTCTGGTATATAGAACAAGGAATTTCGGGCGCTGCATTTTCTGATCACGACAATATAAGAGGAGCATCAGCGGCTCAAAGTTTTGTCGAAGCGAATGGACTTCAATTTATTGTTTTCATGGCTGAGGAATGGACTGATAATGAAAACGATATTCATATGAATTATTTTGGGATTGCAGAAGAATTAGTCCCACTTCAATCTTATACACTTGGAGGTCCTAAAGCTATGAATGCTTCAGATACTATAGCTTATGTTAAGGCTAATGGAGGATATATCACCGTAAATCATTATAACTACGATCCTAATCCAAATGGAGGAGTTGGTGTCCCGTATAATTTGACTCAGTTAAGAGATTGGGGTATTGACGGTTTTGAAATTATTAATGGCGGTAGTTATGGAGGTAAATATCAATTAATAAGGGATTATTGCAATTCAACCAATCTAATATGTATAGGAGGAAGTGATATCGACACAAATGAACCATTAAACACGTTCATTAAGATAAAATTGGTTGATCCTACAAATTTAACAATTACAAATATCTTTGAAACTATGAAAACAAATTCTTATCATGAAGTAATTGGAATAAAACTAAACCCTAAAAAAGTTGATTTTCCTGGTGATCTAAATGATTTTGGTTTTTATGTAATTGAAGATTTTATCAATTATTTTCTAAATGTTGATGTGTACCAGTCATTATCATGGATCATATGGTCTGGAGCAATATACATATTAATCTTTCTGTCTTATAGAAAAATTAAAAAAGTAGGCTTAGCTTTTTTAAAACGTAAAATCTTATAACTAATTTTATAATTTTTTTGTTTAAATATAGTAAAAAGTTTTATCATCATCGTACTTATCTTTATCATCGTCATTCTCGTCATCGTCGTCATTTTGAAATTTCTTTGAAAGTAATTTTAAAATTTCTTCTGGATCCATATCAGGGTCAAAATCTTTTAAATCATTCAAGTTTATAGGGATTATCCCACCTTTTTTAAATGGAATCATTCCTGCCCTCATTTCTTTTTCTATTTTCTGTTGCTTTCTAGCGTTTAAAGCTAACTCTTTTTTCATTAATTCCCTTAACTGATCGGCCATGAGTTCATCCAATTCTTCTGGTCTTAGATTTAGAAGTACTTCTTCGCTATAAAGTCTAGTAAGTCTTTTTATAGCTTTTAGTTTCTTAAATTCGGGTATTTGGTTAATAGATTTCAAGCCTAAAAGGTTAATTATGTTCAACCAATCCAGTTGATAAGTCCAAGGTTCTATTTCTGACATTTTATTATGAAAAATTAATTATCAAACTTTGAAATTTTAGATGCTTGTTAAATGTTTATCTTTTTCTTAAAGAAGACAGTTTATCGATATAAATTTATGGTTTGTAATCTATTAAATGTTTTCACCCTTATGGTTTGAAATTATAATGAAAAAATTTTTAATCTGCTTTAATTTTTGAAGAACTTCTGAAAATTTGCTACAATTAGTTCGGGTTTATCATGCATAACCCAATGAGGAGCGTTTATCTTAACAACAGTAAGATCCTTAACATATTCAGATAATCCATCTAAAACTTGTGGTAATACTGCCTTATCTTGCATACCATGAATGACTAAGGTTGGTACGCTAATTATTCCTGTCCAATCATCAAAATTAAGATTTGCCCTATAATAATTGACACCACTTAATATTGCGTTCGGTTGAGACCAGGCATCTAAATATTTTTGTTTATCAGTTTCGGTAAAATCTTTTTTATTAATCAATCCTTCAAAGACAGCCCATCTCAACCACTTATAATCATTTTCGTAAAGGAATTTTTCCCCATCTGGTTTAAGGAATTCAAAAATATAATAACTGGCTTTTTGTTGATCCTTATCAGTTCTTAATTTTTCTTGCCAAATTTTTGGATGGGGCCCATTTAGAATTGCGAGCTTTTTAACCTTTTTTGGATATTTTTCAGCAAAAGCCCATGATATAAGTGCTCCCCAATCGTGTCCTGCGAGAAAAAAACTACCTAAATTTAATTTTTCGCTTAAAGCGTATATGTCATCAACTAAAAGTTCAATTCTGTACTTCCGAATGCCTTTTGGTTTATCTGATAAATTATATCCCCTTAAATCAGGAATTATCAGTTCAAAATCATCCTTAAGCTTAGGGATTATATTTTTCCAACCATACCAGAAATCAGGAAAACCATGAAGTAATACTAGAGGTTCTCCAGATCCGATAATGACTGTGTGCAGTTTAATATCATTTACAGATATATATTTTTCTTCTATCTCCTTTAACCAATCCATTTTAATCCAACAAGACAAATGATTAATATAATTTTGAATAGTCTTATTAAGTAAAAAATAATCGGCTTATAATTCAAAAATTTTCGTTTAAAAAATGGACCCTATAAATAGAGATCAGAGACAACAGAGGTTGTCAATTGTTAAATAAAATATTTGATAAAGATTTTTAAAAAATAAAATTTTCAATAAAAAGTAACATTAAAATATAGTCAACAAAAAAAACTTTTAATTCTTCTATTCAAAATAGTTTCTGAAAGATTCTTCAAAATCATCAACCGATTCACTATTCAATTCAGCAAATTTGTAGCGTCCTCGGGGTAGATTTTTCTTTTCCTTAAAATGTTTTTTAAGAGAACTCTCAAAATCACTTGCACTCATACTATTTTCTTCTGCGAATTTAATTTCACCAAAATTTTTCATATATTCTGGATCTGGTTTACTCATTTTTATTTCTTACCTCGTAACATTTGTAAAATTTTTGTTCAAATAATTATTTATATAATTAGAATACTAATGTATAATCATCTATTTAAACCTTTTCATACAATTAAAATTATTATAAAACTACATTCGGAAAAGATTCCCACCTATATGTTATTGAATTTACTGAGAAATGAGTTATTATTTTCAAATTGTAATAATTCTACTTGCTTATCTTCGAATATTAGATATATATTAACAAAATTAATATCTCAAAATAATAATTTCATTTCAAAATTTGAAGATTTTATAAAATTTTCATAAAGTGAATTTGGATTTTTATACAATGATGTAATCAATTTCAATTAATTTATTAACAAAATCCTAAATCATGAGAACAACCCAAAAACAATAAATATGAGAATATAAATTTATACTAAAAAACGTAATTATCAATGTTTTTGGAAAATTCTTCTTGTTATAGGGGCTTAAGATGAGTAGAAAAATAGAAGATAAAACTTATTTAAATTATTTATTGCAATCTCTAAATCTAGATGATTTGAAACAAATATGTAGAAATTTCAATATCAAAGGATTTTCTAAATGGAAGAAAGTAGAATTAATTGAAAATATTCTGAGCTTCTTATCTGAAGAAGAACAGAAAGAGCTAATAAAAGAAAAACAATTAGACATTATCTCAAATTCTATGGATCTTGCAATTAAGAAAATTAAAGGGATAGAAAGAGAAAAATTAAGCGCAATTAGGATAGTGAATGAAGAAGAACATTTAGTTGAGATTGATTTCGAAGGTTTTAATTGGAATAGTTCCTCTTATTTAGCTATTAATCCACAAAATATTGATAACCCAGAAAGAGATTGTGATTGCCGTATTGGAGCTAATATGGGATTTTGTAGCCATTTTTGGGTAGGATTTATTTTATCATTAAAACGAAACTATTTTCAATTAAAAGATTGGACATTGACAATTTTACCAGAAGATTTCGAAAAGAAAATTCAAAATATAGAAATCTCAGTTATTTTAGGTGAACAAGATAAAGCAGAAGTTTTAACTTTGGTAGATACCAGTTCCGAGGATGCTGAATTAATAAAACATCTTGATCAAAGTATCACTGTTTATGAAGGGGAACTTGTTAAAATGGAAAAGAAACAACAACAATTTCAAGATATTGTTACCAATTATTATTTGGGAGCATTGAATGACGTTCGATTTGGTCCAAGAATTCAAAAAAAAAGTGATTTTAAAGAGGAGGAGATTGAAACTATTGACGAGTTAAATATTCGAATAAGTGAAAAATTATTTGAAGAACTTAATTTAAGAGAAGGAGACAAAATAACTACCAATGGTAAATTAACTAGAGATGATTTTTTAAAGTTATATGTTGTAAAGAATATCAGAAAAATCACTAAAATTAATGATTGATCTTATAACATAAATCAATATTAATTTCATATCTATATAATATTAATAATATGAATACTTACCTTTTAGATTCTATTTTATGTTTGAATAATATTGTTGGAGATAAATCATGAAAAATATAAATTCTGGTTATATTGATGATTTTAATATGATTTTAGCGACGGATTTTTATCAATTGACTATGAGTGCTGCTTATTTCCAGTATAATCTTGAAAATAATATTAATGAAAATGACGAAAAAGCCACTTTTGAACTATTTATAAGACAATATCCTAAAAATCGTAATTATTTGATTTTTGCTGGATTAGAACAAGCGTTATATTATTTAATAAATGCCAGATTTACTGAAAAAACTATAGAATTTTTAAGAAAAAAAGAAGTGTTCAAAAAAATAGATTCAAGTTTCTACGATGATTATTTACCGAATTTTAAATTTAATTTGAATGTTTGGTCGATGAAAGAAGGAGACTATTTTTTTCCCAATGAACCAATAATGAGAATCCAAGGTCCAATGATTCATGCTCAGCTTGCTGAAACCTACTTACTTAATGTGATCAATTACCAAACATTAGTTGCATCTAAAGCATCAAGAGTGAGGAATATAGCCCCAAATAAAGTCTTACTTGAATTTGGAACAAGAAGATCCCATAGTCCGCTTGCTGGAGTGTATGCAGCTAGAGCTAGTTACATAGCAGGATTTGATGGGACAAGTAATGTGATAGCTGATCTTGAATTTGGAGTTAATTCAACTGGAACGATGGCTCATAGTTTTGTTCAAAGATTTAATAATGAGATTGAAAGTTTTAATACATATTATGATATTTACAAAGAAAATTCAATTTTTCTAATTGATACATACGATACTGAAGAAGGTGCTCAAAAATCTTGCAAATTCGGTAATAAAATAAGAGGGGTTAGAATTGACTCAGGTAATCTTATCGATCATGCCAAAAAAGTTCGAAATATTTTGGATAAGGAGGGTTGTGATAAAGTCTTAATCGTTGCAAGTTCGGATTTGAATGAATATAAAATAAAGGAAATCCTTGATAATAAGGCGCCAATAGACGCATTCGGGATAGGAACTGAATTAGCTACCTCAAGAGACGATCCTACGATATCTGGTGTATATAAACTAATAGAATATAATGAGATTCCAAAGATTAAAGTTAGCGAGGAAAAATTAACCTATCCTGGAATTAAACAGATCAATAGGATATTTGATAAAAGCGGAATGTTTAAAGAAGATATACTAAGATTGGATGAGGAACCTGATGTTCCTAATTCAAAACCATTATTAATACCTATAATGACGGATGGGAAATTAATTTATGAATTGCCAAAGATAGATGAAATTCGCCAGTATTACTTGAAAAATATGGAAACCTTACCTAAGGATTATAAAATTTTAAAAGAGAATCATCTTTTTAAGCTAAAAATTTCAAAAAAATTAGAAAGTTTGACTGAGTCATTGAAAGGAAAATATGTCTAATAAGAGTGATAATTTAAAAGAAAAATCACGTTTTTAGTTATATTTTTTAAGAAGTATTTTTAATATCTGATTTACCCAATTAATTCAATAATTTAAATTTAGATTTAAATAAAGGTGATAAACTAATATCTAAATGAGCCTGTACAAAGTATAGTCACACTGCCTTTTTACTTATAATACTAGCGGGATTACTTTTTTCAGCATTATCAATTCCGGCTAAAGGACAAGAATTGATATGGTATGATGATTTTTACGATATAAATTACCTTGAATATTTTATTGAATTCTACCCTGATAGAAAGGGATATTCTACGACGAAATATGCTATGGAATTAAATAAAATCACCGAAGGAGAGAATACTAATTTAATAGTTGATATATATTACAATGACTTAAATTTAACCCATACTAATACTGATTTTTTTTACGTGATATCTCTTAAAAACCGTGAAATATTAGATACAAATAATGATTTTTATGATATTTACTTAAATGGAACCTATACAGAACTATTCCTGAACCTTTCTAATATAGGAAATCCACAAACTTTTCGAATAGATGAAAATGTTGTATTCACTGATTATTTAACAAGGGGTTTTTCTTTAGGGTTATACAAAATAACTACCGAATTTAACTATATTGAAGAAGTGTTATATACCGAAAACTTATTGCTTAATTTTACTGCTTACCATTATTCAGCGACATATTCTTGGAGTGGACCTGGGATAGCCTGAGATTCATACGCATCTTGGATGATAGAAGCTGATTACTTTTTCGATAAAATTACCGGTCTTTTAATAGCCGAAACTCTACATGTACATCGATGGGATTATAAAGAAGATAAACCGCAATACGAGCAATACGACTATCATTCTTTTAACCGCAAATTAGCAATGGTTAACTCACAAATCATTTTGAAAGACTACCAAAAAATCGAAAAAGAAGATAATGTTTACCTGCTAGAAAGTATTTATTGGATTACATCTATAGGAATTATTATTTCTATTACTGTACTTTACGGCATTTTGAAGAGATCAAAGATTAACATAAAAAACAAGGAGAAGCTACTGTGAATCTACTATAATAAATTATAGATAGTAGAAGAGTGAAAGGATGCGCCTTTTAAACTCCTTATAATTAATTCTATATAATTTTATAAATTAGTTCTGAATATTATCTATTATTCAAACTAAACAACTTTTAGAGGTAAAAGATGTTGAGTGAAAAACCAAAGATAGGTTATAAAATTATTGGAACAATAAAAAGTGTGAAAGGTACCTGTTCAGCAGGTCATAAAGTGGGGGATCAAATAGAGGTGAGCGGATATGGCTCCAATCCACAATTGTGTGGGTTTTTTTATCATGATATATTCCCATATATAATAATGCTCCAATTTGGGGGAGGCTTTCCTCCAGATTGGGGCGGAGATCCTGATGTTGTAGAGCTAACGTGTATAGATAAAGTGAATATGGTGACAATAGAATTAAAAAGAATCAAGGAGGATTAAATAAAGTTTAATTAAATGAATATTGATTTATTCAAATTTCCTTTTTACCTAATATTTAAACGAATGTTTTATTACAGATAACTTTTTAATCTTTCATCTCTGGATGATTATTAATACACTTAATTTTTACTAGGGAGTGAGGTATGTATATGGAAAAAAAATTAGATATACCACAAAATTTACATATTCTTTCTTGTCCATTCTTTAAGGGCTGTAATCTTCCAAAAAGTAGATGCAGTTTTCCTGAATATAAAGTATGTCCTGATTACCAATCTAAATTAAATGCTTTAAGACAGGAATCAAAAGTACTATATTAAAGATTTCCTAAGTTCTTCTTATTGAAATTAAATCTTTAAAGAATTCTTATATTTACTTAATAAATTAGGTTTTGTTGTAATTAAAATACAATTTTTAACTAAAGGAATATTTTATTTATTGATTTTTTAATTAGGAACTTGTTTTATTCTAAGGCGTGTTAAGCTTGAATGATAATAATATTGTTGATATATTTCTGAATCCTAAATCTGTGGCGGTTATTGGAGCTTCAAAAAACATGTTAAAGGGAGGTTATCGTATTTTAAGTAACCTCGTGCTAAATAACTTCAATGGAAAAATATTTCCAGTTAATCCTAATGCGACTGGTAAATTATATGGTTTAGAATTTAAAAATTCAGTGTTAGACATTGAAGAAGAAGTTGATATTGCTATATTTTATGTTCCAAATCAATTAATTCCAGAATTATTAGAAGAATGTGTTAAAAAAGGCATAAAAGGAGCAATTATTGAAACTTCTGGATTCGAGGAGGTTGGTGAAAAAGGCCTTGAATTAAGTGACCAAATTTTAGAAATAACCGATACTTTTTCTAAAATAAGAATTGTTGGACCTAATTGTATGGGCCTTACTAGAATCGATTCTGATAGTAATAAAGAAAATAAAAGCGGCTTTTTTACTTCCTTTTTAGTATTTAATGAATATAAAAGAGGAAATATTGCTGTTATAAGTCAATCAGGCATGTTAAATGGGGGATATTTTACCCATGTTGTTACCAAGTATCCAAATCTTGGTTTTAGATATATATGCTCTATTGGAAATAAAATGGATTTAAGTGAAATAGAATTTTTAGATTATTTCTTAAATGATACTGATATAAACGTTATTGCGATGTATCTTGAATCGTTTAAGGACCCGAGAAAATTCATTAATTTATGCAAAAAGGCAAAATCTATGCCAAACAAAACAATTATTTTAGTTAAGGGAGGATTAACTTCTCAAGGTCAGAGTTCTTCTTTAAGTCATACAGCCGCTCTTTCAGAAAACTTCAAGTTAACAGAAGGTGTGATTAAACAATCAGGAATTATTCAAGCTCGGAATTTTTTTGAATTATTTGAGTTTGCCAGGACTTTTTCTATGCTATATAAATCTAAGAAAATTTTACCAAAACGAGGATATCTTGCACAGGTTTTTGGATCAGGAGGAGCAGGAACAATTTCTGCCGATCTTACAATGCAGTATGGTTTAAAACTTCCAATTTTGGGAGAGAAAGCATATTCTGCTCTTGTAGAATTATTTCCTCCATGGATGCCCCCAAATAAATTTGCATTTGTAGATATTTGGCCAGCTATGGAAAAAGCGATGACTAATAGTAAAAATCCTAGGGATGTTATTCGATCTGTTTATAATATTTTATTAGAGGAACCTGAAATAGAAGGGATTTTTAACATGCTATTTTGCTCAAAGCAATTTAGAGCTGTAAATGATGTGAATAATCTGATTGATATAATATCTACCTATCCTAAACCTGTTTTTCTGTATTTGGTTGGAGAATTTGAAGAAACTCGTCAGATTTCTCAGCAACTTGGTAAAAATAATATACCTAACTTTTCAAATTTAGAGGACATGGTAAAGAATTTCCAAATTTTAGTTCAAGAATCAAAAAATAAAAATAAATAGCTTTTCTAGAAACAAATTAATTCTATTAATAATTATTTACCTACTATGAATCTTGAAAATACTTCTTTTTATAACTTAATAATAGTTGGAGCTGGACCAGCGGGTTTAACTACAGGAATAGTTGCTGCCAGAAAAGGATTTTCATCGATTATATTAGAAAAAGGAAAAATTGCCGGACCAAAACCGAGAGGTGAAGGAATGGCTCATATGCCTATAGTAGACGAAATATTAGGAAAAGACTTTCTTCCTTCAATTGGATTGAAATCTAATGGTGGACGAGTTTGGCACTCCCCTGGTGATTTAAAATCCAGCACTACATATCGGGATTATCCTCACTATTTCTTTGAATGGCGTACATTCATTGATCGATTCGTAGAGGTGGCCAATGAATTAAAGGTTCCAGTCTTACTGAATAGTGAAGTAGTTGAGCCTATTGAAAGAAATAATATAACTCTAGGCGTGAAATACAGAGATAAAGAAGGAAATGTCAAGGAAATCTATGGAAATGCGATTTTAGATTGTAGTGGTTATGAAGGAGTTATTGGAAAGAAATATGGAATATCTTATAATGAGATGAATTGCCCTATAATTAAATGTCTTATTAGTAATGCAAACTATGATCTAGAAGAACATCCTGATTTGGAAT
Organism: Promethearchaeia archaeon; assembly: GCA_049671145.1. Lineage (GTDB taxonomy): Archaea > Asgardarchaeota > Lokiarchaeia > Sigyniarchaeales > SOKP01 > SOKP01. The sequence goes on along the minus strand of JBATUM010000109.1, from coordinate 9,695 downwards.
ACTTCTTTATAGGTAATGGTGATTTAGATTATTCCCCAAACTTTCCGCCAAGTGTTGCTTATTTCTTCCCTTTAGATAATAAAAAAGCTGAAGTAGGTTTGATGTTGAGAATGGCACAAGTTCCCAATATGAAAACAGTTAAAATTCCTAACGAAAATGAAATAATGAAAGTTTGGGATTCCATTAAAGCCTCATATCCAAGCTTTAGTGAATTTTTTAAAGGCGCTAATATTGATTATGAAGAACCAACCCAATTACCAAACGCTAAAATGGCAGAAATATTTGTGCCAAATCCAGGAGTGGTGTTGATAGGTGATAGTGCAGGATTTGTAAATCCATTTGGTTCGTCTGGACTCTACTTTTCTATGGAAATGGGTAACTTTTGGGTTAATATAATCTCAGAAAAATTGAAAAATACCAATAATGACATAAAATACAACGAAATCTTATGGAATACTAAAAATATCAATGAATTCAATAGTAAATTTGAAAATTTTGAAGTATTTAAACAGGTACAGCATATGTACAATCTGATTGGAGCATTTGAATATAAGATTTTCAATAGATTACGTACAGCAGATAAAATTAATAGAAAATGGGACTATATTATATCACTCTTAAAACAAGCATAATCTCATTGGGTTAAAAATAGTTCAAAAATATCATTTCTTCACAGAAGAAAAGGTGAAAGTATGATTTTTAAAAATTAAAAAATAATACTAATAAGAGTATGAACTATTGAGATTGTTAATTGTAGTAATTGTAGTAAAATCTTTAAATAATTTGAAACTTAATTTTGTTTAATTACTTATTTGAATAAAACACTTAAAATTGGAGAAAATTTAGAATGTACCATTTAGATGGAACAGACGTTTTAGAGGCAAAATATTACAGAAAGACTTTTAGTATATGCCCAGAATGCATGGAAAGAATTCCAGCTGAAGTTTACGAAGATGATAATGAAGAGATCTGGATGAAAAAAAATTGTCTGGAACATGGCGATTTTAAAGACAAAATAAGCTCTTCCGCAAAATATTACAAATGGACTCACCATGCCATGAAAGATAAAGACGGAAACATCGTATGGCAATTCGATAAGGATGGAGAAGCTAATCCTGCTGATTGTGCACCAGAAGATCCACGAGGTTGTCCTTATAACTGTGGACTCTGTCCAGAGCATAAATCTACATGCGCATTGGCTTTAATTGATTTAACTAATCGCTGTAATTTTAACTGTAATTTCTGTTATGCTAATGTGGAAAAAGCTGGTTATTTAATTGAACCGACATTAGAAGAAATCGGACGAATTATGGACCATTTTAGAAATAAACCACTTCCTGCCGTTGCCATCATGTTCACTGGAGGAGAACCAACAGTAAGAAAGGACTTTCCTGAAATCTGCAAGATGGCAAAGGATAAAGGATTTAAAGAGGTCATAGTAGCTACAAACGGATATGGATTCCAACGTAAGAAAGGCGGACTGGAATTTACTAAAAAATGTTGGGAAATGGGTTTAGATACCTTGTATTTCCAATTTGATGGAATCAATGATATTACCTATGAAAAAACCCGTGGAATTAAAAACCTTATGGCATATAAACAAAGAGTTATAGATAACTGTCGAAAAGCAGGTCTTAGTTCCGTTGTTTTAGTTGCAACGATTGCTAAGGGTGTTACTGACATTGAGATTGGGAACATAATACAGTATTCGATTGATAACATTGACGTTGTGCGAGGTATTACTTTCCAACCAGTTTCACTATGCGGACGGATTACAGCAGAAGAGATGGATGATCTTCGAATAACAAATGCAGATGTTTTAAAAAAAATTGAGGAACAAACTGGTGGAAAGATCAGCATGGATAATGCATGGTACCCGCTTACAACTATAGTGGAATTCGGCCGACTCATTGCATATTTAGCTGAAGTTGATCCTATTGAATTTACCTGCCACCCTGATTGCGGATTTGCCACTTACATGGCGATAGATCCCGATACACATGAAATGGTTCCAATTATGGACTATTTCGATCCGTTGAAAGTTATTGATTTTGCTAATAAATTCTGGGAAAAAATCAAACATAAAGAAAAACAAGGGATTAAATTCTTTGAAAATTTTATGGGTGATTTTGGAAAAACACTTGATAAAGGCTTGAATGTTCTTGATAAAACTCAACTTCGCGCCAGATTTCTTTTAGGAATATTACAATACATGAAAAAACCAGGAAAACTTATGGAGATGTTTGGTAGATTAATAATGAATGGAGATTGGGAGAGTATTAGCTCATTCAGCCATGGAACGCTCTTACTTTCAAGCATGCACTTCCAAGATGCATATAATATGGATCTCGAAAGGACAAAAAGATGTATTGTACATTTTGGAGTAGCTATGCCCGATGGGACTGTAAACGAGATTTCATTCTGTACTATGAATACAGTGCATCGTCCCAATATTGAGAAACAAATCGCAAAAAAAATCACACAAAAGGTCAGAGATGAATTTGATACTTCAGTTGGTCAAGCCAAAAAAGATATTATACAGAAAATAGAGCTCGAAGTTGCTCAAAATGGCGGTATTGATAGAAATGAACTAGAAGAGGAGGAGGAATAAATGCCAGAAGAGTTAATAGAAACAAAAGAGGGGTTAAAACTTCGTAAGCTGGCTGAATTAAAAACCACAGCAGAAGGAGAATACGAGGATGCAATGCTAAATCGAGTAGAGTACTTCAAGAAGAAAAATGAAGCAAAAAGCGGGTTTAATAGTACTTTGCAGAACACATTTTTTAAAGCTTTCAGTACTGCTTTAGATCTTAAGGTAAATATAGATAAGGCCTTAGGAGAGGAAAATTTGAAGAAAATTAATGATATAATAGACAATATCCTCTTATTTGGCTTATAAATTATTTTTTGAAACTTTTTTTATTTTATTTTGATTTTTCTTTTAAATCATAATAGGAATATTTTTAATTTTATAGGATTGTTAAATTATTAAAAAAGGGGATAAACTTTCCACTTTATTTATAATTTTTAAACTAGAGGTTTAAAGAATATTAAAAAATGTCTATGAATATAATACTATATGGAGATTTGAAACATAAGGAGCAGCAAAAGACCAATAAAGGCAGCAGTCCTTTAAAAATTAATATTTCAAATAGCGAAATAAATACTGTATATGATCTTTTAGATCATCTTAATATTGAAGAGAATGAAGTGAGTCATATCTTTGTAAATCATAAATATTATGGTCCTGGAATAGAAATTAAAGAAGGAGACAGAGTGGCCTTATTTCCAAAAAGAATGGCTTTAATGTTTGTAGAAATTCCTCATTCAAATTCAATTGAGGTAAGAGTTATACTCTCTGCTGATTTAAAAAAATATGGACCCGAAGAGTCAATAATAGCCATACCGGAAGGTAGTAATCTAAGAAGAATACTTGAAAAATACAATATCACTAAACAAGATAGAAATTTAAAGACAACAATAAATGGAATTGCTTGTCATGACAAAAGTAGCATTTTAAAAAGTGGAGATGTCGTTTCATTTAAAATATAATTCTTTTACTTTTGAGATTTTTTAGTATTTATCAAATTATAATTCAATTTGTTTCAAATTGATTCATTTTTCCAAAGCTATTTTTGAGATAGTAATTTAAATTAGATTAAGATGATTTTTAACATCTTTACCTTATCTATTACAATTTTATTTATTGTAAATGCGTTCGCTCAATTATATTATGCAATCAAGTTAAGAAAGAAATTTACGGAGAAACATAATATAATTAATTCAGTACTAGTATTCTTGCTTTGGATTCTTGCGGGAATATTATATCCTTTTTTTTATATAAGAGACAATGTTCATACCAGATGGTTCCAATCATTATCAATGCAAATAATATGTATATATGCCCCGCTTCTTATTCTTTTTATATTATTTTACCAACATCGATTCATTATTAAGAATAACAAGGAACTTAAACATGAAAGGACAATTGAAAATTTCTTAGAAAAAATGGATTCAGTTTATAAAGGTAAATCTAAAAATAAGAATTATCCGTTAATCACCGATTTACATAGGAAAGCTTTTCATTTGATACCAGTCGTGGTAATTATTTTTTTGTGGTTATTTGCTGTTAAAATATGGGATGGAATATGGGACGCAGACCTTTTCTGGGGCATAACTGGAGAGGAATACGCTTTTTTTTTGATTTTAACTATCGGATATACTGCTATATTTATATTTGCAGTATTGGATTACGTGCGTTTATCCTATATATTTGAAGATAGGAATATTTACCATTTAATGCCAAATTCTATTTCTAATATCTTGGCAAAAACATTAAAACCCAATGAAATATATGAATTTACTAAACCTGTAGCTTTAGTATTATCTTTTGTTCCTATTTTTTTCTTCCCTATTAGTATTTTTGCCGCTACGGCATTAATCTCTACTTTAGGTGATTGCGCAGCTTCTATTTTTGGGATACTTTTTGGAAAGAAAAACTTTCCTAAAGGAAGTAATAAAACCATAATCGGATATCTGGCTGGTTTTTTATCATCTTTATGTTGTTCTATCATTGTATTTTTAATTTTTGAGCCTTTTATGTCTATAATTAAACTGAGTATTATTTCAGTCAGCGGAGCTTTAACATTTCTGATCATTGATTTGTTAAATTTAAAAATAGATGATAATATTACCAATCCAATATTTTGTGGATTAATAATGTTCCTAATTTATTTTTATATATAAAAATAATAGTTGAAATTTAATAGGCTAAAAAAAGGCATCTAATTTCTTAGTTTCACTTTCTTTTTTTGGTCTTTTTTGATACCCTTTATATATAATTTCTTCAAATTCAATATTTAAAGCATCCAATACCTGTTCTAGTGCTGATTGTAAAAGTTCCTTATATTTTGAGACATCTAAATCCTGAAAATTTGCTAACTCCAAAACCTTCGCTCCAACTTTGTCATTGCTTTTAATAAAACTTATTGTTTCACCCTTTTGATATTTTTTTCCAGTGGCTTTCTTATGTTCTATAGCGGCTCTTACATGTTGAGGAATTACTTTATCATATTTACTAACATCTTTCTGTATACTAATATTAATTGTGTAATCTTCTAAATTAAAAGCATCAGGATTGCCTATTTTATTTCTATTATCTTTTATAATTTCAATTATTCTCTTTCTTGCTTTCTTAAATTCCTGATCATTAGTGACATTTTTTAGAATATTCAATATCTCATTGAAAACTTTTTTGATAAAACCTGGAGTATTTTTCTTTTTAGCCACTAATCCTTTTATGTCAATGTATTTAGTATCCTTGTAAATTCCTACATAATTCTTTTTCCTCTGAGAAAGTGCTAAGAATTGGTATGTTTTTTCCTCCTCTAAATCTAAATCCAATTCTTTCTTGCTCCAATCAGTTATTTGTTTCATCTGTTGCTTAGTTGGGTGCGCCAAAAACACAGAGTCCGTATCTCCATATAACACTTCTACTCCTAAATCCTCAGCTTTTTTAATCGTTTCTTTGATTGAATATTGTCCAATGCCTGTAGTACTTTCAGCAACAGGTAAGCAAAACAATGGAAAATTTTGGCTTCCAAATACTCCATAAGAATTATGTACAATTATTCCATTTGTAGTAACAAACCAACCATTACCAGTCTCAATATCAAAAACATCTATGTCCTTTTTAATTATTCTCATATTTTTAATTCTCACTGGAGTTGTCCCATTATAATCAACTAAACCAATAAATTTCCTTCGATACTTTCTACCTTCTGTTTCTATTATTCTATATACTCCATTTGAGTTTTTAGGATTAATAACTGAGCAATAACTTCCTAATACACCTAGTAGGTAGACTAAATCATTTTTTAACTGTAAACTTTTGGTTGAATATCGTTTCCACTTGCCTTTCTTTAAATTTCCATCGCCTAAATAATAGTTCTCCAGTAACGCCTTAGATCTTTTAAGATCTAACAATTCTAACGGAATTTTTTTATTTTCTGCTCCATCAGAACATAAAGAAACAATTACTTCCTTAAGAATGTTTGAATTAATCCTTATGTTTTTCTTATTATCATAACTAAAAGGATAATTTAAGGATTGAATTAAAGAGATTATGTGGTCATAACGTATAGGATGTAATTTTCGCCTTTGTGTAATTGTAATTCTATTTTTATCAATACTTCCTTCGGCAATATACCATCCAAGTAGTTTAAAAAAATTAATAGGAAGATCTAAGAAAATGTTATTCCATCTTCCAGCTTCTTCTCCATATTTTACTGAAAATCTTAGGTTATAATTTTGAGACTCGCATTCTATAAGTTTTTTTTCAAATGGTTTTAAATCATTCCATAAGTATTTGTATTTTTTGCTTATTTTTGAATACTTGAATTTCAAATTAATTAAATTTATTATAGGATTTGTAGTGAATTCACTGGTTCTATAGGAATGTTTCTTATATTCCTCTCTCTCTAAAGATATCCATAAATTCTGTGTAGGAATAAGATTAGGAATAAAAATTCTCTTTGGAGGATTGCTATTTAGGGAATTATTATGAGATACTAAGAGTTCATCACCAATCCTTAAATTTCCAGCTTCTATTTCTTTTATATTTTTTAATTCTTCAATTTTAGGTATGAAATGATTCTTGGTACATTGAATTCTTCTTCCATCCGACAATTTAATTTCGATATATTCATTGGCTTTTCTTTTAATTACACCTTTGATTTTCACAAATTTTTTTTTCCCAAAATTCCCAGAATTTCTCTCTATTGATAATATTTCTTTTCTCTCCCAATCATTTTTTAAATCTCCTATCTTTACTTTTAGGATTTCATCATTTTCATTTCTGATAATGACTTCTTCATTATAGGGAAGACATCCATTTATAAACACTTTAAGTGCTTGTTGAATAGTTTGATAATAGCTCCTTTGTTTTGAGGAAATATTTCTATCACTTGATTTAGGTTTGAAAAATTTTACTCTAATATCACGGAAAAACCCTACAACATACGCAAAAATACCCGTTTTATGTGTGCAGATAGGATAAGGAGATCCTTTTACAAAATTATTTTTATCATCCTCATGAGGGCATAATACTGTTTCATAAGATAAATTAAATTCCTTAATAATAGAAGGGTAAAGCGAGGCGAAATCCATAACTACTACATTATAATGAATACCTGGTACAGGTGGAACAACATAAGCACCTAAAAACTTTTCCTCATCGAATTTAGACATTAATTCCCCACCTTTTTTTAATTCTGAGATTTCAGATCGCCTTGGAATAAGATACTGCTTTCTACGATGTTCAAAATAAAAAATACTCTGTATCCAAGTTGAAATTTGACGTCTAACCATTTCATGAATCGGCAATTTCGTTATTCTGCATAATAAAATGATTAAATTCCATACTAAAGAATTATTGAACTGTGTTAATTCTAAGGTTAAGATTGAATCTTTTAGATTGTACCAAGTAAGGATATCATATTCCATTTCATGAATTTCTTCTTCATGCTCATATTTTTTTCTACCTAATAATGCTGCACTTATCGCATTTAGCGAAGCACTTTGATATGCTCCTCCAAACGCATAACCAGAAATACTTCTATTAAAGAAAAAGTTAAATAGATCAATATGGACTCCCATTCTGAGATCACAATCTGATTTTGAAAGTAATCCATATCCTCTTTTTACATGTATAGGATTTAAATCTCTATCAATTTTTAATTTGTCTGCTCGATGAGCCATATAATTCAGATCAAAATTATCTCCATTAAAGGTGATTACTATTGGATACTCCCATAAAATCCTAAAAGTCTCCTTTAACAACTCCTTTTCATCTTTAAAATAGAAAATTTGAGCATCAACTGGAAAATCTTTATGAGCTTTCCGATATGAGAGACCCTCCCTTTCTAAAACATAAACCAACTTAAGTTCATCATTTGATACAAATGAAACACTAATTATCTCTTGTTTTGCGAGTTGAGGATCAGGTATAAAAAAATCTTCTGGTCCTAAATTGACTTCAATGTCCATTGCTAAACGCTTCACATCGGGTATTGGTGTGAGGAAAATATTCAAAAATTTTTCAGAAAATTCTTGTATCTCTGGAGATTCATCTTTAAAAACATTTCTAAATTCGTTAGCCATCCCTTTTGATTCTTCTGAATCTTCTTCAAAACTTATTTTCTCAATTTTTCCATTCTTGATTTTATAAATTAGTCCAGGAATTAATTGTGTATCGTATATATAATTCAAGTGGTATCTAATATCTGCCTCCCAGGCTTTAATATTATTTTTACTTAAAATATTTTTTATATTTAAGCCTGAACCGCCAATATTTGTAGGAGTTTTACCATAGACTTTTGAAATCTTAATTTCTTTATCATTGATCAAATCATAGCGCTTTATTTCCTCAAATCGCTTAAACCCATCGTACTCCGTTATTTTCTTTTGAATTACATGCTCATTAATTCTTTCTTCATAGTATAAGTTTTTTAATTCCGATATTGGTTCCTTACTTAAACAGTATGGTTCATGGCCAGTTGTATCAATCCAGATCCTTATTTCATCTGAATCCAGATCATAAAATTTACAATAAGCTTTATTTTGCCCACCGTCATAATCAACATCCAGCAATAATCCTCTTTCTAGATTTTGAATAATTTCCCCTTTTTTAATCAGATAGCGAATATATTTTGAGGAAACTGATTCGCGAAATATTTTTTCCAACTTTATATTACCCTTTTTCAATCCAAAAGGCTCAGGATCTCCTTTAAAGAATAATTTCTGAGGAATTGATTTTAATTGAGATTCTTCCATTAGAATCTCTTTTTCGTCTTCAACATCAAATTCTTCACTTATTTTCTCTTCTAATGAGTCTTGTTTGCTAGTTTCTTTAACTTCCTTCGGTTTATCATCAACAAATGAAATAAGAGACTTTTGCTTTTGATCTGGGGTTTTTTCCTTATCAGGTTTTCTCGAGCTTGGCAAATTGATTACCGATTAAAAAATAAATTTAACTTTCTAATTAATAATATTATAATATTCATTATAATCTCAACTATTTTTAATTTAATAATCATATTTAAGGATAAGGACCAATAGAAAGCATTAATAAAATGAATCACATTCAAAGATGTTCTAATTTACATAAATAATGTAGAATCTTAATTGAAAAATAAGAATTATTATTTTATCTTTGAAATTTATTGACTCCTTCTATTTTCTTCAATAATCTTCTTTATCTCTCTCAAAAGGAGTTGTTTTTCGGCAACAAACCAGTTTAATTTTGATTTCTCTGGGTGCTCTTGATAAATTGTTTCAGCAAGCTTTGTAATTTCTTCCTCAGGGGGTTTAATAACTTCTCCATTCACATCATCTCTAATTAACAACACTAAATTATCAGTTTCGAGGGGTTTAATATCATATCCATTCTTTACATTTTTATTTATCGTAACACATAATTCTGCTAGAAACCAAACGCTTTTATCATAACTTTCACGCGATTTATATCTTTGAAACGCCAATACCTCTACATCTTCTTTTGTGAACAATTTTTTTTAGACAACTCCTTCATTAAATAATTTAAACGTTAATCTTATTATCAAAAAAGAAAGTTTTACATTTAATTATTTGTATTGTTATTTAAAAGCTGTTAAAACCACAAAATTAAAAATTCATTC
>JBATUM010000108.1:0-4350 GCA_049671145.1 Promethearchaeia archaeon | reverse complement strand
CTTTTAATATATATAATATGAGTAAGTTCAAAATTTGATCAAATTCTTTATTTCTTCAAGAAATTAAAGCAAAATAATTGAAATTGCAGAAAAACACTGATACTGTTTTTTTTAAAATCTTACTTTTTAATTTTTAATAAATCAATAAAAAATTCCTAACTTCCACGAAATTGATCAACTTCTTAATTTTGAATTTAGTCATATAATTTTTTTTATTTTTATTTCCATAAAATTAAGTGTGAACAAAAATCTTTAAATATCTAAACGCTGCATATCAATATAACATACTCTTAAAAAATAATAAAATTTATTAAAAATTTAAGTAAATTAATGAAAAAGTGGAGGAATAAAAAATGGCAGGTTCTGAATATATAAGTTGGAGTCCTATTAGAAGATTAATGAAACATAATGGGGCTATTATTGTTGCTCGTGATGCTGTAAATGAATTGGTTGATTGGTTAGGTTCATCTGCTGAGAAATTGACAAAAACAGCGTTAAAATTAACCAAACATTCAAAACGTAAAAAAATAACTCGTGATGATATTCTTTTATCTATTAAATACTTCTAAATAGGTAAAAGGCACAAAATTTTATATTTTAAATTTTTTTTTCTTTTTTCCTTAAAATTTTAAAGGTTTACAGAAAAGTTATTTGATATTTCTCAATTTTTTTTTAATTCGATAATTCATTTATTAGATTGCATATTTCCTGTGGATTTCTTGTAGAGAAAACGAATGGTCTGCCAGATTGAAAAATTAATCTTACAGCGTCTCCAAAATCTGTGTTATAGGCCCATGAACCATCTAATCCAAATCGGATTCCTACTCCACCATAAATTCTAAAGCTTGCTTTAGTTATATCGCAACTTGTAATTTTGTTTAGGGGAATTCTTTTATGGTTAAATATACCATATGCTACTTCAAGTTGATTTTTAGTTAAGGTGATTTGTAGCCCTCTGTAGTTCCAATATATAAGAAAAATAGATAAACTTACAGCACCAAATATGATACCTATAAACCCCAATTCTTCTGGCCTAATAGCAAAAATAATAATGCCGAGAGAAAGAATTAATAAACATACGAAAAGGATTACAATTTTTACAAATCTTCCTGCGGGAACCCATTCTGTATATACTATTTCATTATTTTTTAGGATATTATTTTGGTTAATTTTTCTAATCACCAATCTAAATTTGTGTCACCATTACTTATAACATATTCTTTTTCATCTTCATCATTTTTTTCTTAGATTTACCTGCTTCTGACAATCTTTTAGGCATTGTTCTTTTATGTAAAACATAGCTTACTATAAACAATACTATAATCCAAAGTATTAACATAATAATATCAAAATAATAGGTAAAAAAATTGCTTTTGTCTACACAAAATCTTAACAAGTCGGTTAAAAATGTTATGGGCGAGAAAAACGAAATAAATATTAAATTTGGTGATAAATTTTGAAGAGGGATAAAAATTCCACTTATGAATAGTAAAGGGAACTTAACAAGATTCACGATTATCATCACATTAGAAGTCATATCTGTAGGGTTAGCTGCTATCATAAGACCTAATAAAGATCCTAAGAATGCCATAAGACCAATCCCTAAAAACATTAAAAGTATTACTAGAAGTGAGTCAAATGCAATAGAGAACATTAGTATAAATATTGTAGTTATAATCGAAGTAATTATTAGTGAATATAGAGTCGAAGCAAATAGTATCCCCAATAAAATTTCATTTAATGATATCGGAGAGGATAAAATTCGTTCTAATGATTTTTCACGGGTTTCAATTGGTAACACAACAGGGCTAATTGCTGTCGCTGTAAAAAAAGATGTCATAGCTATAATTCCAATAAACACTTGATTTAAAGAGATGTCTCTACCAATAACCCAAGAAAGTGACATAAAGAAAGGAAACATTAAGCCAAAGATTAGAACGGGGCCTTTTTTTATATAAAGAAAGATATTTTTCATACATAAAATCCAAATTCTATTTAGACTATTTTTAATCATTTTTTTAAATCCTCCTTTTTTACGACTAGATCTTCCTTTATTAAATGAATAAATACTTCCTCTAACGATGTTTCTCTTACTTTAAGATCGGAAATCTTTATGTTCCTTTCCTTAGAGACTTTATATAACTTAGATATATCTTTTAGAGTATTATAGCTAGAAAATATATAATTTCCATCTTTTTCCTTAGTAATACTAAACATATCTGATAGGAAATTTTCTTCTTCGGCTGATATATCACCAACAATTTTAAAAAATATCGTAGAAGTTGATTTAAATTGTTCTCGAAGGGTATTAGGGCTCTCATCAGCAATAATTTTTCCTCTATTCATAATCAAAATTCTATCGCAAATGGTTTGTGCTTCTTGCATGTCATGAGTAGTAATTAGAATTGTTTTTCCTTCCTTTTTTAACTGAAGAATTTGGGTTCTCATTAACTTCACAGAAAGTGGATCTAAACCACTTGTAGGTTCGTCAAGAATTAGAATAGGCGGTTCATGAAGTAGCGCTAGACAGAAATTAAGACGCTGTTTTAATCCTTTTGATAATGTTTTTGTTTTAGAATAGATTTTTTCAATCAAATTAAATTGAGTTAAAAGTATTTTCGAGCGTGTTTTAACCTTCTCTTTTGAAATTCCATATATTCCGCCTGAAAATTTGAGGTTTTGCCATACACTATAATCTGAAAAAGCATTACTGATTTCTGGAACGATTCCAAAATTTTTTTTATATTTCCTTGGATTTTTCGTTATGTCCTTTCCAAAAATTCCTATTTTTGCGTTATTTTCTAATTGAAAAACACCTGTTAATAATCGAATTATCGTTGTTTTACCAGCTCCATTGGGGCCAAGAATTCCAACAATTTCGCCTTGCTTAATTTTAAATGAAACATCATTTACCGCGATAAGGTCTCCAAATCTTTTAACTAAGTTTGAGGCATTAATTGCAACAGATTGAGTATTCAAATTCTGATTTTGAGTCATTTTCATCACATTCTTTATTGTAACCTTATTAATGTCATTAAAAATTCTAAAATTATAATTATTACTATTTTTTTTTGAAATCTTTCATTGAAATAAAGTATTAGACGTAAAATTAAAAGGATGAGAATGATATCAAGTAGGAGGATTTATTTCATATATCAACTACGTTAAAATTTTTGTTTTTATTGTAAAAAACACTAATTGAATTGAAGAGCTCACCCATGTTTTTTTGTTCTCGTTTGCATAATTGCCCTTCCTTTGGTGCTTGCCAATTTATTACATATTTTCTCCAATCAGAATCATGTAAGATTTTGGAATGAATTCCAAAAAATATAAGGATTTCTTTATCATTTACATGACCATTTTCGTTTTCGACAATAAAGTGAGGGATTTCATGTAAATATGTCCTTCCAGCAATCATATAAGAGAGTAGAGAATGGTGTCCGTCAAATAAGATCCATTCCGAATACTTTGTCTTTACTAATCTAATATTTGGTAATCCACGTGGAGATAGGATTTCTTTTCCAGATTTTATTTGTTTAACCATAGTTCTTATCTGGTCCATGCTTTTAATGCCATTAATATTATGGAGGTTTATAATTTCTCTCAATAAAACTAGTTTTTTAACTTCTTTGATTGTCTTTTTTATTTTTGAACCGATTTCCTTTTCAAACTGATCTACAGTATCATAAATTGTATTGCTTTTATTTTTTAAATGAACTTTTAAGGATGAAATGCGAGTTAAATTTCCATCTTTAGATTTATACGGATATATTAGTTTCACAAATCTATAATTCATCTGTATTAAAAATATTTAAACTAATTTATAAAGCTTTTATGAGCGTTTTAACCAAATATTACATTTTTCATTAATAATTGATAAAAAGTTATTTATACGATTCAATTTTGCTAGCTATTCTTTAATAAATTATTAAGAAAGACCCTTTCACTTATAATCAAGAATTTTGGATAATAAAGGAATAATAACGGAATATCCATGAATTAATAAGAAAGAGATCGTTATACCAAATTATGGTAATAGTACGAAGAGAAGGAGTTCTCCTAGAAGCAACTGAGAACGAGTTTGAAAATCAGGCTGTCTTAAACCCTACGGTGGTTCAGCAAGGAGATACATTACATTTATTCTATCGTGCTGTAAAAGAAGGAAATTATTCAAGTATTGGTTATTGTAAATTGGAAGGCCCCTTGAATATCGTAGAAAGGAAAAATAGTCCTATTTTGTTTCCTGAATATGATTATGAAATACATGGTACAGAAGATCCTAGAATCGTTTTTCTTGATGATACATATTTCATGTTTTACACGGCCTATGATGGAATAAATGCGTTATTA
>JBATUM010000107.1:0-5311 GCA_049671145.1 Promethearchaeia archaeon | reverse complement strand
CATTAACTCAATAAAAGATTTACTTTTCCAAATTTCAATGGATTCCTTGTTGGAGGGGTGGCTCTTAAAAAAATTGATAATTTTTGTATAATATTCTAATTCGAGTTCGTCGTTAGCATTAGACATATTTACTCTTTTAAACCTTTATTTCTAATTATATAACCTTAGATTTAATTTTTAAATTAGTTTAGAAGTTCAGTATTTTGTGCTTATATTTCGAACTTTGACTATTTTGCATATTTTATGTAATATGATAAAAGTCAAATGATGGGTTTTTGATTTACTTAATTATCTACTATAATATTTAGGTATTATATCTCGGAAAAAAGAGACAAGATGTTTACTTATCAATATTAAGGGTTGATATTTTAAAGAACCTATTATAATACCTATATATTTATGAATGATCTAATAGAATCTATAAAGGTGCTTAAGAGTTCTGAAATTTCTGAGATAATTAATTTAAGAATCAATGAATTTTCAAAGATTAAAAATCTGGGTGAAGATGTTATTTTTAGAGAATTATGTTTCTGCATTATGACTGCTAATTGTGCTGCTGAAAAATGTATTGAAATTCATGAAAAAATTGGAGGTAAATTTAATACCTTGACTGAACTGAAATTAACAGGGCGATTTAAGGAATATGGTTATCGATTCCCCAATATTAGATCAAAATTTATTATAGAAGCCAGGAAATCTAAAGATGATTTAAAAAGAAATATTAAGTCTGAATTAAATAAAAATGATTTAAGAGAATGGATTGTGAGGAATATTAAAGGGATTGGTTACAAAGAAGCCAGTCATTTCTTAAGAAATATTGGTTTTACTAACTATGCAATAATAGACTTCCATATTATCGATTTACTAATTAAGCATGGCTTAATCGACAGGCCAAAAACACTTACTAGAAAAAAGTATTTGGAAATTGAAAATATTTTAAAGGATCTAGCCGAAAAACTCAATCTTAATTTGGCTGAATTAGATCTCTATTTATGGTTTTTAGAAACAGGAAAAGTATTAAAGTAGGTTAATACAAAAAGCAAAACTTTAAAATCTTTGTTATAATTTAAAAATATTCTCAAGGGGTATATCTAGTTCGATTTCTGCGCTTTTAACTTTTTTCATAAATTCTTTTGTACCAAGTTCATTGACCATGAGCTCAATAAAATTTTGGTATAATGCTTCAATATTATCTTGACCCATCTGTAAATAGATATTATTATTAGGTAGAGCAATTTTTAAAATCTCATATAATCCTTGAATACATTCTTTTATATTTTCAAAATTGACTAATGATTTTTTAGTTGATTCAAAAATAATGTCTTTGCTTTGCATCTTATAATACCACCTGAACTAAATAAAAACTGTACACTTAAAAATTTTAATATAATTTTTTAATTATGTGATGATGGAACTCTCATCCCACTTATACAAAAATAATATACATAATTACAAATGAATTAAGATTAGAAGTAGATTTATTTCACTGGAAAAAGTTATTGTATTTATCTTATTACAGATAGACCAGATTAATTTACTAAATTTTTTAGTATTGCTGAAATGTTTATTTACTCCAAGCCTAAAAACACTTTAAAAGCTAAATCTTCTTTACCATCATCTACAGCTGTAATTTTGTAGTCTATGCCAAAATTATCTCTAATATTAGGGGCAGATTGAGTCGCCATAAACTTTTTTCTCACTCCTGCGTGACGCCCATGCCAGAGCCAAATTTGTTTATTATTTGGGTCAAGGAACAAAAATATAGAATCAGGTTTTAAGACTTTATATAAAGGCCCTTCATCAACATCTAATTTTTGAAAATTTTCCAATTCATCGTTAATTTCAAAAACATGATGGTGTTTTTCTAATTCACTCATTCCTTTTCACCTAGGATTTTTTAAATTCTTGTTTAATATGAATTACTTATTCTAGAAAACAAGTAAGATACCTACTTTTATAAATTTTTTATTTTCAATGGTCATCTTTCATATATTTCAAAATAGAAATAGTAATTTTTAAAATGAAAATTAGTAATAAGTATCAGGAATAGATGGTTTTTTTGGAAATAGAATTTTAATCAATTTTTCTGATCCTGGTTTCAAAATTGAATCTCTGACAATATATTTAATTTCTTCAAAAGTTCTATCTGAAAGAAGTAATTTTATTAGAGATGAGTTAGGTATCTGAACATCACAACTTCCTGGGAAAGGATATCCCTTTTTTACCTCAATATCTTCAATTTTCCCGTTTTTGAAAATTAAAGTAAAAATTTCTCTGTAATCACTAATTACTACATCTTGAGTTAATCCTTTATACGAGGATCTTTCAATTCTTTGTTCTAATATTGGACTAATTGCGTGTAAAAATTTTTTGATATTTGGAATTCTAATTTGCCATCCATAACCTAAATTTTTCTTTCCTCCTAGTGAACAAATATATTTAGTAAATTTTGTATCGGAATTTACTTGAAAGACAATTTGATCCTTTTCTTTGTTTAGGGTATTAACGAATTGTACAATCTTAATCATACATTCCTCATTGACTTCTGGAACTACAAGTGAATAACCAACGCTATCATAAGACATACCCACTGAAAAAAAAGATTTTAACTTTCCTTTTATCTCAATAAGATATGTACTTAAAAAATTTTCATCAAAATCATCATTCATGAACTTATGATAAAAATTATTTTGATTGAAAATATTGGTAATAAAAAACTTTTCATTTTGATTATTATAAATCGACTTAATGAAGTTCAAATCTTGTCTTGTAGCTTTTCTAATAGAAATCTTTTCCATTTCTTTTGATGGGATTTGATTTTTATTTAACACTATCCGCTCATCAAGATTTAAAGCAAATTCATACCCAAATCTTCGGTAATAATATGGTATCCCTCTAATTACAGAAAGTATATATCCTTTTTGTTCCATAATAACTTCATATTGTTCATTTAAGATCCCCATTAACCCCCTATTTCTATATTCTGTTAGTGTACCTACCAGATCCATCTCGCAAATTGGGATTAAGGTTCCATTAAAATCCCATACTAATGGCGCTAGTGTAATAGAAGAAATCATTTTATTAGAATCATTTTCTTCTATATAAATCCAATAAATTTCATCTCTCTCGGGATGCTCTAAAAATAAACGATTTATATATTTTTTCAATGATTCTTCTTGATGTACAGCATCATTAAATGAAATAAACCTTTGTAGTTCATTCATATCATCAATAGCTATACGTAAAGTTAAATTATCTGAAACTTTTTTGGAATATCCTTTCTTTATTTTCATTTACTTGTAAATAAGAAAATTTTGAGTTGAATAAGTAAAATTAAAATCTATTAAAAAATTTGTTTGATAAATATATGCTAATTAGACCATATAGGGTAAAAAAACACTTGCTATTAATATTTTTCATTCATATCATCCACATCGATTTATATTGGATGAAATGTTGAAATATTCATAAAATAAACTTTTAGAAGGTGATCATAAAAAACATGCCAAAATGTCCATATTGTCAAGCTGAAGTAAATATAGAAGACTTTTATGAAGTTTTAACAAAAACAACGAAAAAAGGAGAAATTAAAAAAAAAATAGGAGATTTTAAAGGACAATTTCATAAAGATCCAGGTTTGGGGTGGGGTACAAACAAAATGTGGGTTTGTCCACACTGCGATACTATCTTAGGTTTTTCAGACCATAGGTATAAGGATTGAGTGATTATAATTTTATGGTTTATATCGCGCATTACCATCCATTATTTTTCCTTCTAGAATTATATCATTTACTTGCATACCCGCAAGTAGGCACCCGAAGACTCCATAAGTAAATTTAATTATTAAAACTAGCGAAAAATAAGTCTAGTACAAATTTGTCATAATAATTTATATTAATTAAAAAAAAAAAAGATAAATATATTTTAAAATTCATGACCGCAATTTCCACAGAATTTCAAATTAGGATCTTCGATCTTTGCCCCACATTCTGAACAAAATAGCAGTTCAGTTTTAGTCACCGGTCCCTTTTCCTCACTTGGCACTACAGGTTTTATTGTTTTAGGGCCTTTATCAGGTCTTTCCTTTGAATAGTAACTTGCGAGACCAACTCCAAGAAAACTAAGCACAGCCGCAATAAATCCTCCGATAACCCCAAAACCAACATTATGTATACTTATGCTTATACCATAAAGGGGATAACTTAATCTCCAAAACGTTAATGTCAAACCTGGAGGGACAGCACCCCAATAGTGTTCCATAGGGAAAAATAGTGGCACTAATATAAGCCATATAATTTCACTTGCTAATATCAAGATTCCTGACACTATTGATATATTCCGAATACCCGATAAACTTGAACGTTTCTTTCCTATAATAGCAAAAATTATTAATAAAATTCCACTTACTACTATAAGTGCTGTTGTAACTATTGATGGTATCATAACTAAAGGGCTTGGTACAAATTCGCCGTTATTCCACCACCCTCCATTAGGGGGAGGAGAATACAATCCCCATAACCAAAGATTGGCACTTAGAGGATAATAATAAATGGGTAAGGACATAGATGCTGCTGGAGCAAGTAATGTAGCTATCAGTACTAAAATTCCTGCTATTAATGGAATAATCCAAATATGATTTCTTGCTTCTGCCATAAAATATCAACTATTTTTTGAATTTCTTTTGTTGAATTATATTTCTTTTTAGAAGTATAAAAATATTTTGAATCTAAATATGATGTTATTCTATAGATCTCCCAATTTTTTATTTAAAGATCTCCAATTGGTAGATTAGTTAAATCTATAGCCTATAAGCAAATATTAATAAAGAAATTGGGTAAAGTGTAAAGGAAAAGAAAAAAAAAGTTAATTTTATAGATTAAATTAATAAAATCTTTATTTGAGAGCCAAACCAAGTATACCAAAAAGAACTAGGAGAGCTCCGCCGATTACTATTAAAAAGAATCCAATTCCGTAAGCGCCTAGTAAAACTGCGTAGTATCCAGTGGCCAATAATGGGGGAAGAATTCCTAAAACGAGAATAACAGCCCCAAAGACGATAAGTAAAATTTTCATTACTTTGCTTTCTTCTCGTTTCTTCATAAGAATAGAGAATACTAAAGCTAAAACAGCCAAAACCACAATAATTATCCCTAATATCCCCATTGTTAGAAAGTCACCTTCCCATGGTAACATATAACCACCAAATGGAGTCGCGACAAATCCAAACAGCCATAAATGAATACAAATTCCCATCATGCAATAGCTTGCATAGGGAACAAAATAACCAATAAGGGCCACTATTGCTCCAATC
>JBATUM010000106.1:0-47432 GCA_049671145.1 Promethearchaeia archaeon | reverse complement strand
CTCTTAAATTCTCCTTTAATCTCGTCGGACAACCAGATTCAAATAAATAATGAATGATTTCTATCAAATTTTCAACAGTCATATCAGATCTGTTTTGTTCTTCATCAAGGATCAATACGACAAAACGATGTTTTTCTGCCAATGTTTTCAATTCTTCATGCATTCTTAATATGAATTCTGTGTTTTTAATTCCCTTTAGAAAACGTTTATCTATTTCAACGAATTTAATATCTCTATCATTTTGAGATAACAAATACTTACAGTTAGTCTTTCCCATTCCCGCAGAGCCTAAAACGATATTAAATTCATCATCTTGAATTTTTTTAAGTAATAAATTTTCAATTCCGAAAGATATGATTTCATTAATAATTTCAGAAGCTACAACAATTGGTTTGATAATAGGGTCATTTTTTAAAGCTCTTAATTGAAATGGTTGCTCAATTGGTTGTATAATTAATTTTTCGACATTATTTTTTAATTCATTACTAAATGAAAAAGGTATAGAATTTGGGTCTCCAAACATCAAAAAAGATGCCCATGCATGTGAACTTTTAGAATTATATAATTCATTTTTAGATTCAAGCACACATTCTCCTATAGTTTTATCTTCTTGTAATAGATTTTGGTAAAAAGAATAAGCGAAATTTATAGCATCTTTATTATCAATCGGCCATATAGAACCGATAAATGTTTTAGTTCCTGCCTGAATAAATGCTTCTGCTAGTCCAGATACCTGCTTTTCTCCTTCTAATTCCATATTTGCTTGAGCACTTTCACAAGCATTTATAAAAACAATTTCAGGTAAATGATCAGTGTATTTTGAAATCTCTTTTGCAGTTATATCTTTATCTGCTAATTGTATTCCACTCTCTTCTGGTGTTTTTTCATTAAAAAAAGCATGACCGGAATAATGAATAATGTCAAATTCAATTTTCTTCATTAATTCAATTATATTTGCGGTAGTAGCTTCAGATCCTATTAATGTTGATGTTTTTATATATCCCTGGTCAATTGCTGTTTTTAATTCTAATTTTATATTTTTAATTTCTTCAATGGAGGATTCCAAATCACCTGAAGGGTCGCCAACAAATAATATATTAACTATATCTTTCTCTTTTTTCTCAAATTTAGAACCAATAATCCTTCCAGTAATAATTCTTCCGATTGAGTTATTTAAACATGCTGGTTTATCATCAATAGAAAGTAATTCCCAAGGGACAACTGGATCGTTCGTCAAAATTAATAAATTATGATATTTTTCAAGTAATTCATTTAAATCCTTTACACATTCTGTTCCCATAATTTCTTGTATTGAAACGCCGAGCTTTATTAATCTTTTGTGCATATGTTCTTCAGATTCTGTTATATTTTCACCTAGAAGTACTTTTTTTCGAATATCCATTACCTTATTAATTACTTTTTCTCTTTCATCTTTTTTATCTAATTCTTCATAGGATTTGATTATAGTCATAGATGGTGGTTGAATTTTAAATATATATGAGCCTTTAAATCCGTCGATATGAAATTGAATTATGTCGTTCATTTCAATTACCATTTACAATATAGAAATAATGTATATTTCTTATTTCACAAGATTATAAAAATTTATGTATCGCCTAAAAATTTAAAATCATCAATTGCAATCACAATCATTAAAACACTATAAAATTGGAGTTTTTCCTTTTTCTATAAATTAATTTAGTTTTTGATATGTTTCTAACAAAAAAGTATTAAAGGCTACATGTATTTGAAAATAAAACATTTAATAATTATGGGGTCCATTTGTAGTACATGTTTATCGTATGCTTAGACTTGGAAGGTGTTTTAGCTCCAGAAATTTGGATAAATATCGCAAAAAAAACTGGGATTAAAGAACTTCAGATTACTACCAGAGATGAGCCAGATTATGATAAGCTTATGAATAAGAGGTTACAGATTCTTAAAGAGAACAACATTACTCTAAAATTAATTCAAAATGTAATTAATGGTATGGAATTACTAGAGGGAGCAAGAAATTTTATTGATTGGCTTCAATCGGTCACTCAAGTAATTATTTTAACTGACAGTTTCAACCAATTTGTTGCATCCATTAAAAAGAAACTAGGAAACGCAACAATCTTTTGCCATTATTTAGAGGTTGATGAAAATGATATGATTTCAAATTATTTTTTACGAATTAAGGATATGAAGAAAGTTTCAATTCGAAAATTTAAAGAAATGAATTTTCAAGTTATGGCAATCGGGGATTCATATAATGATATCGAAATGCTAAAGGAGGCAGATTTTGGTATATTATTTAAGCCACCTGAAAATGTTATAAAGGAATTTCCACAATTTGTTGTTGTAGATAAGTATTCTGAGTTAAAAAGTATTATTTCTAAATACTTAGGATTTTAAAAAATGTAGATTAATAAAATGTTTTAATTTACCTACGTTTACTTTTTTGAAGGCAGAAAATTCTAAATAAGGTGTCTGAGTTTCATTCAGCTCATAGTTATAATCGCCTAAATTGATAATATCAATTCCGTAATATTTAGCATTCTTCATAAAAAACGAAATTATTCTTGTTTTGTCTAACCTTGAAATTTTATCTATTTTATTCATGAGTATTAGGAGTGGAATGTTAAATTCTTGTATAAATTTTATTAATTCAAAACTTAATGGAATTGTTGTTTGGTTTTTAATAAAATATTTAGTAATTTCATCTTCAATTCTTAAAATATTAATGACAACTAAAGCAAGAAAATAGTCGAAATGGTGCTTTTCGATATGAGTTATAATTTGTTGTTTGTTATGTTCTTGTCTTCTATGACTAGAATGCTTAACATATCCAAAACCAGGCAAATCAATAATTTTATAGGGCAATTGAGGTTGTACCACTTGTTTTATTAATAATGTGCTTCCAGGATCTTTACCAGTTTTTCCTTTATATTTACTTGGTTGAGGAAGTAAAAGTTTTGCTATTGAGCTTTTCCCCACATTTGAATTCCCAATTATTAATAAAGAAGGTTTCTCTTTCATAGTGTTAACACGCAGTTAAATGTCCGTAAAATCTTCTTTAATAAAATCAGTAAACATCTTTTTCTTTTCCTCCTCTTTTAGAACTGGTTTAGTAATTATTGGTTCTCCAGATTGTTCTAACAATTCTTTTAATATTTTTACTCCAATATTTATTTTAAATTTTCTTCCCTTCATGAAACGAACTATTTGCTTCTCATTGAGGGTTAACCTTAAAATATAACCTAATCCAAAATAAAATTGATGCTCCGGAATAGGATCTATCGGACTTTTACTTGTATTTTCCTTTAACATATCATAAAGTAATTCTTTACTTGCTATATGGTCTTCAGCTAGATATACTAAATAGTAAAGGGCATGGTACCAAATTTTTTCTCTTTTGTCTTTTATATATTCCAAGAATTTTTCCGGAGTTATAATCTCTTTTTCTTTCTTAACCTTACGTTCTAAAAGTTCTTGTTTGATTCTTTCTTCCAGTTCAGAGGAGATTGCCTGCGTAGATTGGGTTTGGGTAAATTCTTCAGATGAGCTTTCAAACTGCTCTTTCTTCACAGATTCTATTGCATCCTGCATATCTTTTAGTTCTTCAAATTCTATTTCCTCTAAATCTGAAAAATCTGAAATCATTGCTTCTCTTTGGGCTAAATATTCATCTATTTGAATTCCTTCAGTCTGCAATTCAACTTCTTTTAACTCATCAGAAATATTCAAATCACTAACTTTTTCGACAGGTTTAGATTTCATTTCTTTAACTTTAGAGATGGCTTCCTGGATTTCCTTCAATTCTTCAAGATCCATATCATCTAAATCTGAAAAATCGGTTTCTAAACTCTTCATTTCAGAGTAATATGCCTCTAAATCTTTTTCTTTTTGTTCAATCTCCTCTTCTTCAGATTCAATTTCTTCCTTATTGTGATTCTCAGTCATAATTCAATTACTTAAAAAATATTAATTAAAATTTTAAGTATTTCTAATATTAATAATAATGCTTTGATTCTATAAATTTTAAGATTCATAAAATATATCTGATCTCGTTTCAAATCTAAGAAATAGAGTCTTGACGCTATATTTAACTCAGGCTAATACTAACATTAATCAAGTTTAAGTTATTTTCCAAATGCTTAAAACTTTGATCTGGATAAAAAGAAATAGAAAAAAAAATTAGATGATTTTAGAGAATACTTTTTAGAATGCTTTTTTTTTTAATTCTCCCCGGAATAGAATAAGTTTATATCAAAAAATAATAATATTCCACCTATAAAACCTACAATTGCGAGAAGCCAAAATGTAAGAGGAGCAAAAAAGCAATTAATAGATGGATAAACCACAATTACATTTATAAGAATAAATACTAATCCTACTACAAATAGAATTATACCATACATTTTTTTCCGTTCCAATTTTTTTCACATCCAAAGCTATTTTTATTCATTAATATCTCACTTTGTATTACCCATGATTTTATTCCACGTTTTGGAAGACAGGATTACCAACCCTACCAAAAGGCTAACAACTGGACCCAGGATGAACATGGAGAAACTGGGGTCCGAACCTTCAAAGAACATGGAATAGATGGCTAAAGGAAAACCTGCCGAAATTGCCAAGAATACCCCAGCCAATCCAATAGTTCGCACTAATTCTTTCCTTTTGGCTAAGAAAAGCCCTATTGCTGTAATTCCAAAAAGGATGGATGCAATCATATTCGTAGGCATAGTGAGCATATAAATCCAGGCCCGACTATAATCCGTCATCAGTATGGTATCTACTACCATACCTGGTAATCTATTTGACATTCTGGTAGTTGCCGCAATACCGTTTATGAAATTCAGAATGAATGCCATACCAACGCCCAAACCAACCAATGCTTTCTTCCCAGATTCGTGCCCTTTTCTTCCTACTAGATAGAAGTATACCAATAAATTAGGGAAAAAAATCAGAAACCAAGGACCTGGTACCGCTGCTTTACTTTCCATAGCAGGAATATTTGGCCAAAAGCTGGCAAAAAGGGCTATAATTACGGCGATTACACCGACGGAATAAGCCCACTCCTTTTTCTGGAAAAAGCCCACACCCGCTGTTAACCATAACATTCCTCCCAGAATACCGATAACCGCAAAAGCCGGTATGAAAAAGGGAGCTACAAGTCTGCACTCTTGGGCGGCGGCGGTTTCGGCTGACACAATATTATCTAAATGGAGAAAGATAAATAAATAGGAAAGAAATACTCCTCCTGCACCCAAAATGATAGAGACTAATCCCATAAATCCGCCATTTCTTGATTTAATTTTTGTTTCTTCAGTCATTTTTATTATCAATCCATTTTTAGTTTAATATTTAATTTTTTTTATTTAAAACTAGTATATATTAATTATATAAAAGTTTATATTTATTTTAAAAGATATAATATCAAAATTGGAATATTCATTTTTAAGATTTTCGATTTTTTATTCCAGAATTGGGAATGGCGATTACTAAGCAAAAAAGAAGAAAAGAGCGAGATAAATATGGGAACACCCGGTTTAGAAATAAAGGTGCTTTCATTTTAAGTTTATACATACCAAGCATATAAAAAAAGATATTTATGCGAAACATAATAATTACTTATTAGAAATTACTTATTTCCAACTCCGAATAAGTGCCCCTTATACACATACACTTTGGTGGTTTTTGCTCCCGCTGCAATTAACTCGTTATTAAAATCTTCTTCAGAATAGAAAACTATGTCTTTATAGATATCATTTACCCATTTGGTAAAAATATTGAAGAACGCATGATCAAAATCGGGGATTTTTGTATATCCATGAATGATTACAACTCCGTCACTTTTAATAATTCTGAAGGCTTCTTTAAGAATGTCACTTTTAGTGACATCATTTAAATTTGCGCTTCTAAAGTGATATGGAATAATAATTCCATCGAAAAAATTATCTGATTCTCTTATTGTATTGTTAAATAATGAAGAAGTTTGGACATTTTTTAATCCTAATTTAGCAACATTTTCAAAAGCTTCTTCTTTTGACAACACGAACAAATTATCAGTTATCGTAGAAAATGTGTTAATGCACTTAACATTTATAAAATTGCTAAACCAAATGTAGAGCAACGTTCCAAAATGTTTGTTTTCTTTTTCTTCTACTACTTCTTTGATTATTCCGGGAAGGTATTTACTTTGTTCAGCTTCAATTAAACCAAACTTTATAATGTGTTTGAGTATCGTATTAATCAAAATTTCAGTATATTGTGTAGCTTCTACAGATTCTTTTCTATTCATATCGTCGTAATTATATTTAACTAACCCATTACTCTCCAAATTATCAAGGCTATAGTAAAGACTTGAACTAGAGAATGGCTTGTTTTGGCCAAGAAATTTTTGAAATTCGGTCGCTCCGGCGGCAGCTTTGCTAAAATTTGTTGATTTAGCCACCTTTTGTTTTTCCCGGGTTAAAAATTGCAATATTTCATTATATAAAATATGTCTAACTACAGGTTTTTCGTGTTTTAATAATAGTTGTAACATTACCATATCTACAATAGAAAGATTTGCAATGTCCTTAATAGAAATACTTTCAATAGGCGTGTTTTTTTCGTCTTGCTTTGTCATAATAGTGAAGTTTCCAATAATATTATTTCTGTTCTCTATTCAACAATGAATTCATTTTTATTATTAAATTTTATTCTTGGGAATCATTATTCCAATTTTTCGAAGTAGTTTAAAATTTTCTGGAAAGTTTTTTCAAACTTAAAAAAATTGAATTAGAATTTTATAAAGTTTTAGATGAGTAGTTCGCTAAAGGAATTTTTATAATAAATGAGAAAAAAGTTGCATATTATTAAATGAATGTGTGATTATTAAAATAAAATGGAAAAAATCAAGTATAAATTTAAAATCCCTATTATTGGAAATGGAGCTGTAGGTAAAACAACCCTCGTTAAAAAATATACTAAAGGTATATTTCAAGAAGAGTATATCTCTACTCTTGGCGCACAATTTACTCAACACGAGGAAATAATTGATGGAATTGAATTCAAACTTATTTTTTGGGATATAGCTGGACAACCTGCATTTGAGAGGATGCGTCAAAAATTTTACTCAGGTAGTAATGGTGCTATCATTGTCTTTTCACATTCACCCGATGAGAGAAAAAGTTTTGAGAGTGTAGATAAATGGCTCTCTGAAGTTAGAGAACATTGCGGTAGAATTCCAGTTGCTCTATTCGGAAATAAAATAGATCTAGTAAATGAGGAATTATTAGCTACAGATGAAGGTTTAGAAACACGCGATGCTAATGTAGAAAAATATGTTAAAGAACATGGAATTGTAGGTTATTTCAAAACAAGTGCATTAACAGGTCAGAGAGTGAATCAAGCTTTTCATACATTAGCAAAAAAGATACAGTCTTTAGAAGAATTTTTAAGAAATTTATAAAATAAAAGAAAAAGTATATAAGATTAAATTTGAGTACTTATTACTATTAAAAAGATGAAAAATGGCTGAAATTAAATTTAAAATTGTAGTTGTTGGAGATGCGGCAGTAGGAAAGACATCATTAATCCGAAAGTATACAAAGGGAGCATTTGAAGAAGATTATATAGCTACACTTGGCGCACAATTTACTCAACACGAGGAAATAATTGATGGAATTGAATTCAAGCTTATTTTTTGGGATATCGCAGGACAGCCGACCTTTGAAAGAATGCGCCAAAAGTTTTACTCGGGTAGTAGTGGCGCTATCATTGTCTTTTCACATTCATCTGATGAGACAAAAAGTTTTGAGAGTGTAGATAAATGGCTTTCTGAAGTTAGAAAACATTGTGGGAATATACAGATTGCCTTATTTGGAAACAAAATTGATTTGGTAAATGACGAAGAATTGCAATCTTCAGAATATAGTGATTCTAGAGTAGAAGGATATGTTAAGGACCATAATTTTTTAGGTTATTATAAAACAAGTGCTTTAACGGGTCAAGGTGTAAATGGAGCCTTTTACACGTTAACACAGAGACTAAATTCTTTAAGAAACTATTAGAATTGTTAATAAAATAAAAGAAACAAATAAAAAATAGAGCTCAAGTACGTTTATAAATAAAACGCTCAAATGATTTAGATGATGGCATTTCTTGAGGCATACCTTTACGTTTCCGTATGTCTAAGATAACTTCTTCTTCTTGTGAAGCGGGAACTTTTTCAAAACCCTTGAATTCGTATCCAAAGAAGGCTCTGCCTTGAGTAGAACTTCTAATTTCATCCGCGATACCAATAATCTCAGCAGCAGGAATTTGACCTTGAACCCTTACATATTCTCCTTCAGGAATGACGTTATTTATTCGGCCTCTATGCTTTTGGATAATCGAGTTAATGGCTCCTTCAGAACCTTGTGGAGTCTTTACATCTATTCTTTGAATTGGCTCAAAAAGATGAGGGTCCGCATTCAACATCGAAAGAGCTAAAGCTGAATAAGCCATACCTGCGGTTTGAGCATACTGAGTATGTCTGGGATCTTCATGGATAACCATGTCTGTAAATGTAGCTTTAATTCCTAGAGCTGGTTCCTTTGCTATAATACATTCACTAAGCCAACTTCGAAAAGCGCTAATAAGATCATTTTTAACTCTATCAAATCTCTGTAAACCAGAGGTTCCATTCACAAGTAAATTCCCTTTAAAAACATCAACAATGCGTCGAGCTTCCTTCGTATCCCATCCTGCTTCTTCCCTTAATATTTGGGCACGTTCTTTTTCATTTTGTAAATCGGTAATTTTACCATCATCAAGTAATTCTTCAGTTTTCTCATCTAAAGGTTCGATATATAATAAAATTCGATTGTGAGCGTTAGATGATTTAGTATGAAATTGCTTACTTTTTTGAGTAATCTTCTCTCGATATACTATGATTGGTTCTCCAATATCAATTTTGACTTGATTGTTAATTCTTTTAACCAGAATCTCGATTTGGAGCGGATCTATGCCCGAGAGAATGTATTCTTTACTTTCTTTATCCAGACGGAATTCTGCGGTGGGATCTGCTTGTAACCACTTTTCAACAACTTCTCCCAATTTGGCGAGGTCATGTGGATCTAGTGGCTTAATGCTTCTTGATACTACAGCTTTACATGCATAATGTATTTTTTCAAAAGATGGAATTTTCGATCTTTCATCTTTGTCTTTAGGAACGACGTCTGCATGCATAAAAGTTTCTCCCGAAGGACAAATGAATCCGTACAACGCAAATAAGTTTCCAGCAGGTATTTTTGGAATATCAAGAATATCTGTAATCTCCATAACACCTAATCGTTTAACTCTATTTACTGTACGATTCCCAATAAGATAAATACTATCTGTTTGATTAAAAGTACCTGAAAAAACTCGCCCAATTAATGTGGCTTGGTAATTTCTTTTTGGATCTAAGAAAATTTTCGTGATCATACCATATAAAGGGCCATTAGGATCACTTTTTGCTAAGGCTTGTCCGAGCTCAGAATTCATATCTCCACCCCAGAGATGAGGAATTCTATACTTTGCGGCTGTTATTGGATCTGGTAAATGATCAACAACCATTCTTAACATTGGTTCATCAAGAGGTAAGTTGTCTCTTAACCATTGAATATCCCCTTCGGTATATTTTTCGAAAACAGTTATAGGAGTAAGTCCTTTTTCTTTCAAAATTTCGTAAGTAAAACCCCAGCCATGCTTGGCAGAACCCACAGCTACACTATTTTTAGCGAAATCAGCCCCCCAATCTGAACCTGGCGGTCGAACCCTTTTAATTAATTCATTTATCTGCTTTGTAATAGCATCGATTTTAGCATATGTATCTTCTGGACTTAATTTTAGTTCACTAATTAACCTATCAACTTTATTAATAAAAAGGACCGGTTTACAGAGTTCTTCACCTACGGCAAGGCGAATATTCGTTTCAGTTTGAGTCATAACTCCTTCTAAAGCATCAACAAGAATTATAGCACCATCTGAACCTCTCAAAGCGCGTGAAACCTCTCCAGTAAATGAGATATGACCTGGTGTATCATTCAATTGAAAAATATAAGGCTCATCATCATCTGGTTTTCTTGGATCGTTAAACGCGAGTAAAACAACTGAAGTAAAAATGGTAATACCTCTCTCTTGTTCCTCATCATCTGAATCTGTCATCTGTAGTTGCCCAGCATCTTCAGGGCGCATTAGTCCAGCTCGCCTTAAAAGGTAATCTGTAGCAGTAGTTTTGCCATGATCTATGTGGGCTGTGATACTAAATATTCTTTTCTTCTCATATGAACCAGAAGTCACCAGTTTTGCGATTTCTTCCGGATTCTTCACTTTTACCATATTAAATTCACATTAAACTTATTAACATGTTGTAATTGTGAAAAAAAATACGTCAAATCATAAAAATTTTATGTTTTAAATGTATAAATTTAAGAATTTTGAAATTTTGTTGGAATTTCACCATGTTAAAATAAGGAAAAAAAAAAGTAAATTATTACATAAATTCTAATCAGAAGTTCGCTCCAATTTGAAACATACGGGGCGGATGCCATCTGGACATGCCGTATAGATCATGTTTTCTCCAGTCCAAGTAGGGAATCCACCTCCGCATTGTAAAATAGATATATTCTTGTATAGTCCATACCACGCATGATGACAAAATCCTTCTGGCATATTTCCTGTTTCATCCACAATAAATTCCATACCTTCTGTTATACCACATTTCGTAATGGGGCTCCCATCAGCTCGGATGAATTCATGACCGAGCACATCTTTAGGACCAAATTGTTTTATTACTGTAATTTTTATTTTACTCATAAAATTCTCTTCTTGTTTTTAAATTTTTAATTTTTAATTCAACAAAAAGGTAATATAAAATTATTCAATACGTATATTGCTTTTTTAGCTGTTGTTGACTTAGCATTAAGAGCCTTAGATACATTTATGATTTCTAAATTTTCAGGGATTTTATCTTTTATAAATTCTTTAAGGAAACTTAAAAATTGAGTATATTCTCTTTTAGTTTCTATCCATAAGAAATTTCTTTTTTCAATGTAATTCGGATTTTTCTTTTTAAATTTCTCTACATGAAACTTTGATGTTACTGGAGGTCCTTTTCTCAAATAAGTTTTAGTGATATTAGATTTTTCGCTATAAATGGCTATGTTGTATTCATTTAACTTATCTTCAAAATATAATTCAAATTCAATTTTTCCAAACCTATCAACGTGAGATAGTTCTTTTTCGCCATGGAGTTTTATGCCTTGACCGAGAGAATATAGTTTATCGCGATGAATAGTGTAATGAGTTTTAGGATCTTTATTTTTTAATTCAATTATATAAATATTTAAAAGAAGAGGGTTTTTTTCACTTGAAAGATCTTCCTCTGGTATTGGTTTAATTTTAAATAATTCCTTGCTAGGCTTTTTTAAAAACTCTTGGATTCTATAATTACAATAATTATAGGCTCGATCTGAAATTGCCGAAGCCACATTTCTATTTTTATCCACGGGATCTACAATAATAAAATAGTCATTTTGAAAATGAGAAATTTTCTTTAATTCTTCAATTGACCTATTATAATAATCTAATGGAGTATTTTTAAGAGAATTAAAATTATTGAATAGATTAAATAGAGAGTTATAATAAAATATTAGGAGTTCTGCGCTATATCCAAAAAAACCCATCTTACCAATAACACTTTTGTCTCCATAACAGTGACTTGCTTTGAAAAATTGTTTTAATAATCTTACCTCATTTTTTTGGTTAGGAGATAATTTCTTTTTAATAAATTGACCATGCCAAGGGGACCTATCGACAGCAGTAATAGGCCCATTTCGCATTATATAATTTAACTCTAAATCGAAATATAGAACTATGTCAACTTCAATTTTAAGATTATCAGTAAAATAATCAACAGTTACATAGGGATGTTCAGCATATAGTAATCTAGGATTTTGAAAATCTTTTGAGGTTAATGATTTAATTATCCACCCTTTACATAATTCAAGAAAATCTTTTTTAGATTTACTTTTTAACTTACTTTTACTCAAACCTCGATAATTTGGTTTGTAAAAATTGTAATCTAACCCTATGAATAGATCAATATCATAATCTCCTTTTAATTGAGTTTGTTTTACTCCTGTAGATCCTTGAGCTTCAATATTTATATAAGGAATATTTTGTTTTCCGGCAGTGTAAGATAATAGTTCCTTTAACTTATTGATAATATTCTTAGTAATATTAATTTCTTCAGCATCAGGAGTGATTTCCTTAAGCACACTACTAAAAACATCTTTTATTGAATTCATAGACTTAAAATGATATAATAGCTTT
Source organism: Promethearchaeia archaeon (assembly GCA_049671145.1). Taxonomy (GTDB): domain Archaea; phylum Asgardarchaeota; class Lokiarchaeia; order Sigyniarchaeales; family SOKP01; genus SOKP01. Next base: position 35,099 of record JBATUM010000106.1, on the reverse strand, counting down.
TAAAAAATCTATATATATTAAAATATATTACTTCCAATTTATTTGTAATTGTCGAAATTTGTGAAGCGTACTTTTCAATATGATTTAAAGTTTAGATTTGAAAAATAAATCCTTATTATTCTCTTTAATTTTCTTAATTGAAACATTAACAATATTATAAATTTCTTTAATATATGATTGAAGAACTTCAGTTTTAGTATGAATTTCTTCTTTTGCTTCCTTAAATTTATTAATCTCGTTTAAATGGAATCCCATGAAAATGTTTTCAGTTTTTTGAACTTTTAATGCGAACTCTTGACATACTAGTTCAATCTTATCTTCAATAATTGCGTTAATTGGAGTGTTTAAAACAACCGTAACCATTAGCATTTCTTTATTACCTCGAGACCAATTGGAATCTATTTCAAAATAGTAGTTCATTGACGAGAAAAAGATAGTTTGATAAGTGAAAAACTTCTCTTCAAAAGTTTTATCCATGAGGTTACATGCAAAATTTCTTTCTCTCTCACTAAATGCATCTTCTGGGTAGGAATAGAAAACAAGTGGACCTAATTTTCTGTGAAAATAGCTTAATATTACCCCAGATTTTGAAGTTATTCTTGCTTCTGGAACTAAAATCAGAGTGTATAGTGCTTCTGGATTTATCAACTTATCTTCAAGATATACTTTACTAATTGTAAATTTAGCACCATTTTTATGCACTCGAAGTAATTGCCCTCTAAGCCCTATCCCTCCATATTTTTTTGCTTCTATAATCAATTTATGTCTACTTTTCTCACTCATTATTTGCATTTTGAACATCGTTTTGATATATAATAGATTAATATATATTTAAGTATTATGAACATTTTAATGAACAATTTCTGAACATTAATAAAATAATGATAGATTATATAACTAAATAAAAGAAATATGGAGGATTTAGATTGTTATACTACATTCCCCACCAAGGGTGGTTAATTTTTCTCATTAAGATTATATATTCTCTTAATGCCTCTTTTTGGTCAGTAGTTAACTCATCTACGAATTTCCCCATTAATTGTCTTACATGAGATTCTGGAACATTTACATATAAAGTCTCATCTTTTCCAATATCTCTTCCTACTTCAATACCACGAATAGAAATAGCTACTTCAGCATCTTTAGGGGCTTTTTCTATGGTTTGTCCTTTATCTTGAATTTGATGAACTCTTCTTGCTTTCTTTCCTTCAGCAGTTATTAAGGATACTTTTGGATATAAAGTACCTGCTTCAACCTGCACACCAAATACGGCTGGATCAGAATTTCTAAAAATAAAATCGGGCATCATCCTAATTTTTGCTGGTAAAATTAATTCACTTAATCCTTTGGCAGTGTCCTCAGCCTTTCTAGTTTCAGCATATTCAATATAATCTTCTAATAAACGATAAATTACATCGTTTGTAAATATTCTAATATTATTAATAATAGCTTGTTCTCTAGCTTCAGGTAATATGGACACATTAAAACCTAAAACGGCAGCAGAATATGGATCAAGATGTTTAACAATATTTGCATTTATAACATCCTCCTTTTTAATAGAACCTACATCAGCGACACTAATTTTAACACCATTTTGAGAAAAGTGGTTATTTAATGCTTCAAGCGAACCTAGAGTATCTGCCTTTAATACTACTCCTGCTTTTTCAGTTTTTATTCTGATACTCTGCACTTCTTCTTCAATTTCATTATAAACAAGCTCTTCTTCGGATGCACTTCCAATACCCCTTAAAGGCGAACCAGCAACTACATCATCGATATTAGGGGCTAAAATTTTTACACCTGCTGCAGCACTTACCATTTCTTCATGATCAAATCTTTGACGAGGATCCCTTATCTCATCTAATGGTTTGGGTCTTAAAAGTGCTCTCACTTTAGATTTAATAGGTTTTTCTAATCCTCCAACAATGAAGTCATCTCCCTTTTTAAGTATACCATCATATATTAACACATCTAATGTTATCCCTTGTCCCTTCTCCTTTTTAACTTCCAGGACAACTCCTCTTGCTGGACCTTCAGAGAATTTAAGATTCTCAGTTAGATATTGTTGCACCAAACCCATTAAAACCAGTAGTAGTGTTGAAATTCCCTCACCCGTTTTAGCGCTTGTGGGTACTATTGCTACTTGTTTAGTGAAATCTTTAATCTTGTCATATCTTTCTATACCTTTAAATCCTTCTTCTAAAAAATTTCCCATTATTTGCAATATTTTTTCATCTAAAAAGCCCTTTACATGTGATGTTTGAGAGTTATAGGTATCAAGAAAATCGGCATCTTTTTTAGGCTTCCAACCGGAAATTCTATCAATTTTATTGGCTGCGATTACAAATGGCGTCTTACGCTCTCTTAATATCCTCACAGATTCCCAAGTTATAGGTTGTGTTCCAGCTGTAACATCAATCACTAAAATTGCAATGTCTGCAACAGCACCTCCTCTACGTCTAAGATTTAAAAATGCTGCATGACCGGGAGTATCAACGACTAGAATTCCTGGGAGCTTTATTTTTTTCTCAGCAAACTCTTGTTTGGATTTTTTTAAAAATTCTTTAATATCTTCGGTAGGGAAGTAAGATGCTCCAATATGTTGAGTTATCCCTGCAGCTTCCCTTTGTTGAACTACCGTACCGCGAATATAGTCAAGAAGACTGGTCTTACCGTGGTCTATATGCCCTAAAATACATGCTATAGGTGCTCTAATTACTTTAGATTCTTCTATTGCTGCCATTAAAAACACAAGTTTAAACTAATTAAATTGTATTAATATTCTAAATGTTTTTTACAATATAAAATAAGATAAAAGTAAATTTAGGTTAATTATGATTAAGATATTGTTTAAGGTATTTTCCAGTATAACTTTTCTCATCATTAATTATTTCTTCTGGAATGCCTTCTATTACAACATTACCACCTTTCTCTCCGCCCTCAGGCCCAAGGTCGATGATATAATCTGCTGATTTTATTATATCCATATTATGTTCAATAACCACTACGGTATTGCCCTTATCTACTAATTTTTGAAGTACATTTAATAAAAATTGAATATCATACATGTGCAAGCCTGTTGTCGGCTCATCTAATATATATAGTGTATTCCCGGTACTTGTTTTTCTCAATTCTCTTGCTATTTTCAGTCTTTGAGATTCTCCACCGCTTAAGGTGGTGGATGATTGTCCTAGCTCTAAATAACCTAAACCTACATCTACTACTGTTTTTAAAGTCCTTTTTAATTTTGGATAACTATCAAAAAATTCTAGAGCTTGAGTGAAGGTCATTTTTAAGATTTCAAAAATATTTTTTCCGCGATATTTAATTTCAAGAGTCTCAGCATTATATCTTTTCCCTTTGCATAAATCACATCTAATATAGACATCTGGTAGAAAATACATTTCCTTAAGGATATAACCTGTACCTTTACATTTCTTGCAATGACCTTGTTTTGTATTAAAACTAAATCTTCCCTTTTTGTAGCCTCTTTCTCTTGATTCGGGTAGTCCGGCAAATATTTCTCTAATAAAGTCCAGTGCTTTTGTATAAGTTGATGGTACAGATCGAGGTGTTCTACCAATTGGAGATTGATCAATGTTTATGATTTTATCAATTTTTTCATCTCCTTTTATCTCTTTAAAATCTCCAGTAACTAATTTTGAGCTTCTTTTATTAACTAAATTATGAAGCCCTTTATACAAACAATCAATAATTAAGCTAGTTTTTCCTGCTCCTGAGACTCCAGTAATACATGTAAATATGCCCAATGGAATTTTAACATTAATACTTTTAAGATTATTTTCTCTTGCTTCTTTAATTTCAAGATATTCATCAATGGAGGGACGTCTTTTTATTGGAACTACTATCTTCTTTTTGCCTGATAAGTATTCTCCTGTTATAGTATTTGATTTTATAATTTGTTCAATTGAGCCTTCAGCTACTATTTCACCGCCCCTCTCACCTGCTAATGGACCTAAGTCGATTATATGATCAGAGTTTCGCATAATTGCGTCATCATGTTCTACAATAATAACTGTATTGCCCAAATCTCTTAATTTTTGTAACATTTTTATAAGGCGATCAATATCTCTTTGATGTAATCCAACACTTGGCTCATCTAATACATACAAAACGCCAACTAAACTAGAACCAAGTTGAGTTGCTAACCTTATTCGTTCTGCTTCCCCTACGGATAACGTGTTTGAACTTCTACTTAATGTAATGTAATCCAAGCCTACATTTTCTAAAAATGATAATCTATCCGATATTTCTTTTAGCACTTCTTTAACAATAGATTTCTGAACTTCATCGAGTTCTAGTTTGTTAAAAAATTTTATTGATTCTTTAACTGATAAATTAGATAAATCTGAAATATTCAAATTATTGACAGTGACCCCTAAACTTTCTGGCTTTAATCTCTGACCATTACATTGAACGCAGTTAACTTTATTCATAAAACTTTCATAAATTCCTCTTGCCCATTCAGAATTTGTTTCCATATATCTCCTCTGTAATGAGGGGATAATCCCCTCATAGGGCCTGACAACATGCCAAGAAGAAGTTATATCACTATTATTATTTCTATATCCGTTATTCTCACTTTTAAAATGAAACTCAATTTTCTCATCACCTGTACCATACAAAATCTTGCTTAATTTTTCCGGATCAACATCTTTAATGGAAGTTTTGTTAGTATCAAACCCATAATATTCAGCGACTTGGTCTAATAACTGCCAAGAATAAGCAGTTAAAGATCCAAATCCAGGTATATCTCTTATTGGAGTATCCTGAAGCGGAACATCTAAATCTTCCCCCAATATTAAACTATAATCTAGTTCCATAACAGTACCTAAACCACTACAATACTTACAGCTCCCATGTGGAATATTGAAAGAAAACATTTTATGATCCAATTGTGGAAAAGAGATACCACAATCAATACAGGCAAGATGTTCAGAATATATCTGCTCCCCTTCATCGATTATTTCAACAGAAACTATACCGTCAGTTAAAGTCAAGGAACTTTCAATAGAATCTGCTAACCTGGTTTTTATATCCTTCTTCATTACAAGTCGATCAACGATAACACTGATATTATGTTTCATATTTTTATCCATTGGAATTTCTTCATCAAGAGTATATTGGATATTATCAATTTCTACTCTTACAAAACCTTGCTTTTTAAGATCTTGGAGTAGCTCCTTATACTCTCCTTTTCGATCTCTAATAATAGGAGCTTTTATTATAAATTTTTTATGTTCTGAAATCGATTTTAATACTTGCTCAATTATCTGTTGAGGTGTCTGAGGTTTGATTTCAACACCACAATTAGGGCAATGAGGAATTCCAATATTTGCAAATAATAATCGGTAATAATCATAAATTTCAGTTACAGTACCTACTGTACTTCTTGGATTCTTAGATAGTGGTTTCTGCTCAATAGCTATTGCAGGGGATAATCCTTCTATAGAATCTACGTCAGGTTTATCCATTTCACCCAAAAATTGTCTTGCATAACTTGATAGTGATTCTAAAAATCTTCGTTGCCCTTCAGCATATAGTGTATCCATTGCTAAACTTGATTTTCCACTACCACTAATTCCAGTGATAACAACTAATTTATTGCGTGGAATTACCACGTCAATATTTTTCAGATTATTTTGTCTTGCTCCTTTAATGGTTATAGAATCGTTATTCATATTAAATACATTTAATATTTAATTTATTATAAAAGAAAAATCTCACGCTTTTACTCCATAATCTTGTTTATATTCCTTAATTCTATCTCGTAAATAAGCAGCATCTTCAAATCTAAGTTCTTTAGCAGCTTGAAACATCTTATTTTCAAGGTAATGAATTATTATATCAATATCTCCTTCTGTTTCTAATTGTTTGACTTTTTCCTTAACAACTTTTTTTAATCTCTTTACTTCTTTTTCTTTATATTCTTGTTCTTCAGAGAGAGAATTAAGAATATTTTTTTTAATTGTTTGAGGTGTTATATTGTTTTTTTCATTGTATTTTTGCTGTTTAGCCCTTCTTCTATTTGTTTCATCAATTGCAGCTTTCATTGCCGGTGTTACCTTTTCTGCGTATAATATAGCTCTCCCTTCTACATTTCTTGATGCTCTACCAATAGTTTGAATTAGAGATCTTGTATCTCTTAAGAAGCCTAATTTGTCTGCATCTAAAATAGCAACTAATTTGACTTCAGGTAAATCCAAGCCTTCTCTTAAGAGATTTATTCCTACTATTACGTCAAAAGTTCCATCTCTTAATTGCCTTAAAATATCAAACCTCTCTACAGTGTCCACCTCCGAGTGGAGATAAGCAATTTTGATGCCTAATTCTGAATAATATTCGGCAATATCTTCTGCCATTCTTTTAGTTAAGGTAGTTATTAAAATTCTTCCTTTGGTTTCAATAACTACTCTAATTTCACCTAAAAGATCATCGATTTGATTTTTAGCTGGGCGAATTTCAACCTCAGGATCTACTAAACCAGTAGGTCTAATTATCTGTTCTGCTGATATTCCTTCACTTTTTCCTAGTTCCCAATTTCCTGGTGTAGCACTCATAAAAATAATATATTTAATTTTACTTTCCCATTCTTCAAATGTTAAAGGTCTATTATCATAAGCACTGGGCAGTCTCCATCCATATTCTACGAGATTCTTTTTCCTAGATCGGTCACCTCCTATCATACCGTGAATTTGAGGTATTGTGATGTGAGATTCATCAACGACAATTAAAAAATCATCAGGAAAATAATCAATTAAGCACATAGGAGGGGATCCAGGAGGTCTACCATCCAAATGTCTTGAATAATTTTCAATCCCTTTACACCATCCAAGTTCACGCATCATTTCTAAATCAAATTTAGTTCTTTTTTCGATCCAATGGGCTTCTGCATATCGTTTATTTCTCATGAAATGCTGAATTTGTTTATTTAATTCTATCTCTATTGACTCTAACGCCTTTTTTTTATTTTCTTCAGGTATAATGAAATGCGTAGCGGGGAATATTCTACAATTACTAATATCTTGCATCACTTCATTTGTCACTGGATGGATTTCTTGGATAGTTTCGATTTCATCTCCAAATAAAGAGATTCGAATTGCTGTTTCCAAATATGCAGGGAAAATATCAATGATATCACCTCTTACTCTTACGATTCCTGGCCTAAATTCTATATCTTTACGTTCATAATTCATTCTGATTAAAGCTTTAAGAATATCTCGTCGATTAATATTTTGGCCTACTTCCATATTTAATGAAACAGCTGTCCAGACTTCTGGATCTCCTATTCCATAAATACAAGATACTGTAGCAACGATTATCACATCTTTTCTAGTTCTAATTGCATGAGTTGCTGCTAATCTTAATCGTTCAATTTCTTCATTTACACTAAAGTCTTTTTCAATATATTGTCCAGATATTGGTAAATAAGCCTCTGGCTGATAATAATCGTAATATGACACGAAATAATGGACAGCGTTATCTGGAAACAACTCCTTCAACTCGTTATAAAGTTGGGCTGCAAGTGTTTTATTGGGTGCCATTATTAACGTGGGTTTTTGAATCTCCTGAATAATATTAGCGACAGTGAACGTTTTTCCAGTTCCAGTGGCTCCTAATAACGCTTGAAATTGCTTTCCCTTCTCAATTCCTTTTTTAAGGGCCTCTATAGCAGACGGTTGGTCACCTCTCGGTGAAAATTCAGACTGTATATTAAAACTGACACTCATGAGATTGATCACAAAGTTATGAAGTAATTAAAGATAAGAATAAAATGAATATATATACAATAAGACTACAAATATACTAATGTAACACAGTTTAAGATTTTTACGAAAAGTAAAAGAAAAAAAATTTTTATGACCTGACAGTTTCTGTGTGTGTGTCTTCAGCCCCTTCTTCGGTTCGAACAATTATTTCTAATATATTACCAGCAACAATACTTCCAAGACCTAAATCTGTGAGTAGAATTGAAATTGTTATGAAACCACCAGAATGTTGAATCTCAAATGAGGTTCCATCTATAAAACCAAAATCTGCTAATGGGATATATGTATTATTTATATAAATCGAATCTACTGTTATATTTAAGAATCCATTGTTTACAATTTTAATTACTAACTCATTAAGGCTTTCATCCGCATAGGTAGCAGTATCATCAATTTCTATATTATAACGAGTAGAATCGACATATGAACTAATGCTTGCATAAGCGACTGCGGTGGTATTCGTTGTGACTTTTAAATTAAGTGTATTTGAAGCATTTATTTCTAAATTGGCTATATTAAATGATATTAGAGCACATTCTTGAAAACCTAAATCAATATCTCCATAAATGAAATTTGAATCATTTTCAATAGATATTACTGTGGTTTCATTAATATACAAACTTTCTAGTTTGATTGGCGAAATTCCAGTATTTTTTATTAGAAGTTGGCCTGTTTCATTAGCTGCAATATATGAAGCTTGTGTTCCAAGTACGTTCTCTATAATCTGGACATCTGCAGAACTGTTAAGGCTTTGTACAAATCCTACATCTGACGTTTTTGTTGGTCCATCAAAAAGAGCAGATACTATTATGCCTATTTCATCATTTACATCGAGATCAAAGTAATCTGAAGCTATGATTTTTATGGTTTTATATTTATTTGGTAGAATTGTTCCTTTTTTAGGATTGAAGTCAACTTCGGTCCATACATCTGTTTGAGTCAGATATACTGAATCAAGAGCTAAAGGTATATCTCCTGTATTTTTAACCCTAGCAGTCAATATTGTGGTTCCGTTATCATAAGTATAGGCGTAAGTTTTATCCAATTCAATAGGAATATGTTTTCTTAAAGAACTCTTTGTTATTATTGATGCTTCTGGTGAAAGTATCCTGGAATTCCCTTGAAGTTCAATTTTGTAATTCTCAAAATGTGATGTCATCAATATTGCATCTGTAATACCACCGGGTGTGATAACCCCTATCGTATGTACAGGAGGGGTTTCCCCTACTGGCCAAAAAGCTACATCTGTAGTTGTTATGTGGACATAAGCTCTTCCTCCAGGATTCAATATGGGTGATCCAGTTAAATATTCTTTCTCACTAAGTAAATTACTTTTGGAGTCAGCATAATACTCATCTAATACTACCACAGAATCACCAATATTTTCTACTTCGAGATAGATATCAGCCTGATTTTCATTAATTTGAATAACTTCGCTATTAGCTTCGTTTATTCTGATTTTACTTGGTAATGCTTCTTTTACAAAGAATTTAGTTGTAGAATTTGAAAAAACATATGGCCTTCCCTCCGATGCTTCAGATCTCGCTTGCACAGTTATATTTACAACATCATTTTTCGTAAAATTAGTACCTCCAGATTTAATATCCACCCATACTAAGTCATCATCTTCTGTAGGTACTATATTTGTATCTAATCCTTTCCCTAAATAATAATTATAACTTTGGCTATTGATTTTAACATCCGTAATTGTTAAATTCTTTGTGCCTGTATTTTTTAGGTTAAAAGTAGCATAACCAGTATCAAACACTTCTGGATCATTTATTCGGAAAGAAGAGTCTAATGCAGTATAATCCATTTTATATAATTTAACAAAACCATTTCTAGAAGTATATCCACCGTATGGTTCGGGTCGAAACACCTGAAAATCATAAATACCATTTTCAGGTATGTTAGTTGCCCATGCATTTCCATCATCATCTAATCGATTATTAACTTGTTGTCTATAGTATTTATCAAAAGTGTTTACCTCGCCACTATAAGGGTCTTTGTTTACACCATAAAACATCAATTCTACTATTTGAGCATCAAACCATTTCTTTGTAGGACGTCCAGAAGTTTCATTAAAGTATTCGGACTCATCAAATACAGAATTTGTTGCCCAATTATCTTCCTCCAAACCCCAGCTCTTATAGGTTTCATAATGATCATTGCAGATACGCAACATCCAAGGCCACTTACCTTCATCACCACCTAAAGGATTGAAGAGATATGCAAAATATACTAAAACATAATCTGCTTTTAACATGCGGAATATTTTTGCACTATATAACTCATCGGTTTGCATCATTGCCATACCTGTTAATCCAATTCTAGTTGAATTAATAGTTCCATTGTCATTGACAGTTGTCATATTTCCAATGGGGGTTAGCCAATATCCATAATCCCACCAACTCACTACCACTGTAGATCCTGGTAAATTGTTCTTCATCCAAGTTAATGATTCTTCCCAGTCATGATATTCATCAGGATAGCCAGGAGCTATTTGACTTTGAGCTGCCTGAAACGTTGCATAATCTGCGGCATGCCAAACTTGAGCAAGGCACATAATTCCAACGATAACATATACTGCTGTAACCTCAGATTTACCTACCATCTGTTTTAATTGCCTTTTTCTTTTTCTGCTTATGCTTACTCTTTTTTCTCCATAAAAACTACCAAATATTTTTAAAATATTGACTAAGCCATAGGCACCAACTAAACAAGCAGCAGGCGCAAACAATAAAATTATTCGAATCATACTTCCTGTAAAATAAAACAACAATAATATAAATACTATCAATAATATATCTGTGGGATTTGATCTCCTGAATAAAAAGAACAAACCGAGTGGTATTAACATTAATGGAATTAGCGTGTTATAATAAAACACACCCCATGCGCTAGGAGCATGTTCTGCTACAGAAGCAGTAATATTTATAGTATCACGTAGTAACGGACTAAGTATACTTTGTAATCTTCCCCCAAAACCGAAAGGAATTAAATTAGGGTCAATCCAAATAATAACTGCGACAATCAGAACAATAGGAATTAATCCCCATTTTACAAGATTAATTAATTTATTAAAAAATCTTGGATATTGATTTCTTTTTGTATAAATTAGATGGTATATTACTAAAATAATAGTGAAGAAGAAGGTTCCTCCTAAAGCTAAACTAGTAAAAAAATCCTTAAAATAGAAATTTATATATAATGAAAAGACAAGTAGCCCCATTCCTTCTATTCCAGCATAAGCTATTAAAACATTAGTATTATATTTTTTTGTAAGAATTATTATAAAAACTACAAGTGGTATTAAATAAAAAGTAAAGTAATAGCCACCCCAACTAAGAGATAAATATCCTAAGAATAAACCTCCGTAAATTGCATGGCGTATTTTTCCTGTACGCATCGTCTTGACAAAGAAATAAAGAACCATTATGGTACTAAAAACCCCAATGGTTTCATTATCAAAAAAACCTGCAACTGTCCGTTGCATAAAACCAGGAACAAGTGCCATGAAAAAGGCAGCTACTAAGCCTAATCGTCGATCTAATGTTTCCTTTCCTAAAAGATACGTTGCATAAACAGTTAACCCGCCCATAAATGCAGGAAAGTAAAAACATACATCATATAATGAAACTGGGATGCCTAAAAATTGAAATATATTATAAATTGCAACAACAGTAAATGTTAATCCTGGACGTAGCTTAAATCTATCAAATCCTCCAGGAAACCAACTTTTATAATCATGCCAGTGGAAATAGTCGAATATTGAATGGGTTGAGAGATATTCAGCATTGTAATATTGAATCCATGGATCAAATGCTTTAATTAAAGTATTACCCATAAAAACAGGAGATAATCTAATAATGATTGCTAAGATTACCACTAAGAAGAGAGCAAGGAAAAATAACATATTATGAGATTTAATTGTTACCGTTGCTCTAAGGCGATCACGAAAATTTTTAAGTGAAGAGAATATTTTAGTCATTTTGTTTTTATATCAATTAATAATCAAAATTTTCAAATAAATTTAGATATTAAAAAAATCCTTATCATTAAAAGATTATTTTTTAATATATTAAATGGTCTTGATATTATAACAAGAGATAAATTTGACTCTTGATCTCATCAATTTAATATTTCAATTATTTTAGCTTAGATAGTGAATATAATGGTTTCAGAAAAGAGAAAATATCTTTTTAAATTTTATTATATAGGTTCGAAAAAATATTATGGTTCTCAAAGACAATTAAATTTTCCCACTATTGAAAGTCTTTTAATTAATGTTTTACAAGAAAAGGAGTATATACCTGATTTAAAAGAGGCTAATTTTGAAGTTGCAAGTAGAACCGATAAACTTGTATCAGCAAGAGGTGCTTCATTCTCTATCATAACTAAAAAAGAACCCATATTAATGGAGATAAATTCTGAATTACCTCATGAAATTGGATTATGGGCATATACAAAAGTGCCATTAGATTTTTCTTCACGATTTAATGCATTATATCGCCATTATAAATATATTCTTGCTTTAAAATATGACCCTTTTAAAAATAGGCTCTCATTTAATATAGATCTTATGAAAAAGGCATGTAAAGCACTTGAAGGAAACCATAATTTTAAAAATTTCGCCAAGAGAGAAAGTATTAACATAAATACTATTAGAACATTAAAATTAGCTTCAATTGATTCAGACCCTGATTATTTAATATTTGATTTTAAGAGTAAATCTTTCTTAAGGCAACAGATTCGAAGAATGATTGCAAAGTTAGTTGAAATAGGGATGGGAAAATTATCTTATGAAGAGTTTTTACAATTGTTAAATACATCAACTTATATATCTTACCAACCAGCAAATCCAATTGGTTTGATCTTATGGGATATAATTTATGAAAACAATATTCAATATCAAATCGATATTAAATCTTTGAATAGAATGATGAGTTTCTTTTGCAGAGAAGAAGAAAGAGTAAATCTTAAAAGAATTTTATTTCATATCCTGCAACATAACAATATTAGCTAAAAGCGCTTTTAATTGAATCTCTTCGGTTCCTCCTTGACTTAATCTATATTCAAACTCAGCTAATAATTTTGAAAGCTCTATTTTTATCTTTTCAGAGATACTTAAATTATAAATCTCTCTATGAATATTCTTTATAATGCTTATTCCTGAAAGTCCATATTCTTTAATGACATTATTTAATAAGTTTATAGAGAAGTCTAATTGCCCTTGAATTGCTGTTTGTAGAATCTCTTTTATTCTTTCAGGAGGTATTTCTCCAGCGACTTTAAAAACTATATCTTGATCAACTTTTTGAGAAATTGTACTACAAGATTGTAGATAATTTATTGCTCTCCTGCAATCTCCTCTGGAAACTTCTACTAAAGCATTTAAACCATCATTAGTAATAGAAATATTTTCCTGTTTAGCAACAAATTTTAATCTTTCTTTAATATCATTACTACTTAATGAGGAAAATCGAAAAACAACACATCTTGATTGGATAGGAGGAATTATCTTATTTGAATAGTTACAAATTAAGATCATTCTACAATTTTGGGTATACTTTTCCATAGTTCTTCTAAGTGCTTGTTGGGCAGGGGCAGTCATATTATCAGCTTCATCTAAAATTAAAATTTTAAAAGGAATATTTAAAGGTGGCTTCGCTTTTGCAAAATCTTTAATATAAGTTCTTATAACATCTATTCCTCTAGCATCACTTGCATTTAACTCTAAATATGTTGTATTTGAAGCCATTTTCCTACCAAATAATTCTCTAACTATAGCTAAGGCTGATGTTGTTTTTCCTGTACCTGCTGGACCGGCAAAAATAAGATGTGGCATTGATTTATCATTAATAAATTGTTGAAGGCGATTAACTATTCCTTTTTGATTTACCAGCTCTTCTAACTTACGTGGTCGGTATTTTTCAACCCAAGGTCTATTACTATTTGACATATAAATACAATAATTTTATGGATACTTATAATAATATTAAAAAATACAATTTAAGAATTAAAATTTCTTTCTATATTAATAATATTAAATTTTAATAAGTAAATACAAGTTAAAAAAAAATGTCTGAATTTCAAATAAGTAAATTAAAATCAAGATGGATATTAGATTCACGAGGTAATCCAACGGTTGAAACTGAAGTTTATGCTGGTGATGAGTATGCTCGCTCAGCCGTTCCTTCAGGTGCATCAACAGGGGCTTTGGAAGCTTTAGAACTTAGAGATGGAGGAAAAAAATTTTTAGGCAAGCATGTAACCAAAGCAGTAATTAATGTAAATGAAATCTTAGCTAAGAAATTGAATGGGTTTGATGTTAGAGAACAACAAAACATAGATGAGGAAATGATTTCGATAGATGGTACCGAAAATAAAAAAAATATCGGTGCAAATGCAATTCTTTCGGTATCTCTTAGTGTTGCTAAATTGGCAGCAAAATTATTGAAAAAACCGTTATTTTCACATCTTTATGAACTAAGTCATAATAAATCACGGGATGATTTTTTATTGCCTTTACCTTGTAGTAACATTATAAATGGAGGAGAACATGCTGGAAATAATTTAGCAGTACAAGAATTTATGATATTACCAATTGGAGCGCCTAAATTTTCAATAGCCCTTCAAAATGTGTCAGAAGTATATCATACTTTAAAAAAATTATTAAACGAAAAACATGGACCTTCTGCTGTTAATGTAGGTGATGAGGGTGGTTTTGCGCCTAATTTATCCGAAACAAGAGAGGCATTAGATATTATTATAGAAGCAATTGAAGAAGCTGGCTTTGTAATGGGAACTGATTTTGTATTGGGAATGGATGCAGCAGCAAGTGAATTCTTTAAAAAAGATTTATATTTTATTGATGGAAAAAAACTAAATGAAGAAGAATTATTACAATATTACCTTGATTTGATTCATGATTATCCATTAAAATCTATTGAAGATCCGTTTGATGAAAAATCATTTAGGGGTTTTACTAACCTTACAGCAAAAGTGAATAAAACAATTCAAATAGTATGTGATGATATAACAGTTACCAATATTAAACTTGTAGAAAAAGCGGTGGAAGAAAAAGCAGGAAATGCATTATTACTCAAAGTGAATCAAATAGGAACATTAACTGAATCCATAAATGCGTGTAATTTAGCTTTTAGGAATGGATTCAACGTAATGGTTTCACATCGCTCTGGTGAAACTGAGGATCCTTTTATAGCAGATTTAGCAGTTGGATTGTGTTCTGGACAAATTAAAAGCGGAGCACCATGTCGTAGTGATAGAACTAGTAAATACAATCAGGTATTAAGAATTGAAGAATTTTTAGGAGAAAGGGCAAATTATCCAAATGATTTTATATCCTGGAAAAGATATCAATAAAATAAAACTTTAATAATTTTTTATAAACCTATAAATATTTACATCAATTTCTTTAGTTTTTTGTGTATGGAATTCAAATGACTTCTCAAGTTTTAATTTAAATGGGAAATAATAATCAACATACCAATGGAAATCCTTTATAAAATTTAGAATAAATTTATGGACTTTCTCGTTAGCCAGATGGATAGAGTATACTACACCTGAAAATTCAAATGCTTTTTGTAAAAAAATTCTATCTGCTTTATCCTTTTGTACTCCGAAAGGAGGATTCATTATGGTTGTGATTTTTTTATTTTTTGGGAGGAACAGTGGTGAAACTTCAAATTTGCTAACATCAACGCATAGTGGGAAGATTAAATGTTCAAGTTGAAGATTTTTAATATTTTTTTTTAATATCTGTATTGCAGATCCGTCAATATCAATGCTTATGATATATTTTGGTTGAAAATAAGAGCTTGCGATTGATAATCTTCCAGTACCTGCCCCAAAATCAAAAATTAAATGGTTTCTAATATCATTAAATTCAAACCCAGCGAAAAAAACAATATCTACAGCACTAGATGCATCAATACAATATTGTTCTAATTCAATTTTAGGCTTAGAAAAAGGGGCTGTGTTTTGAATAATAGAACTTATTTCTTTTTTCTTAATCTTAAACGCCTGATAATTAAATTGATTTAATTCTTTATAACTTATTATGGATAAATTTAATTAACTTATTTAATAATAATTAAATAGTGAAAATAAAAGAATGTTGTGAAATATATGAAAAAATCAATCAAAAATAAAGATATCGTACTTACTGGTCAATATTTAGGGGTCGTTGAGGAATTTCTGCCAGATAAACAATCTTCCTTCATAAAGGATGGTAAAATCTTTGCTACAAAAACAGGTATAATTCTAATTAATAAAGAAAAAAAAGAGATAGAAATAAAAAGTCACCAAGAAAAAGATCGGAAAACAGTGAAAGTTGGAGATATTGTTATTGGTACTGTTCTTTTTTTAAGGCAATACTCGATTGGAATAAATTTTCATACAATAAATAATAAACTTCATTTTAATAGCTCATATTTTGGAAATATCCATGTTTCCCAAATTTCACACAAATATATTGAAAAAATCTCTGATGCTTTTCAAATTACTGATATACTTAGAGCAAAAGTAATTGAACAAACTAGTAATGAGTTTAAATTAAGTACTGTAGGGAAAAATCTCGGTGTTATTCATGCTGACTGCGTTATTTGTGGAACAGCATTAGAAAAGGTGGGTCATAATAAATTAAGATGCTCAAGATGTGGTAACATTGAGACTAGGAAATTAGCAAATGATTATAGGAGTGTTAATGAAATATTGAGATATTAAAAAATAATTTAGTATTTTTAGTTAGTATTTATAATTTTAATATTTTAAATAAAAAATAAAGGGAATAAATTTTGGTTAGAAAGGGTGGAAGAAGAGTAATTCACTTTTATAATTCAAGTGGCGATTTAGACAATATAATAAAATTCCTTGAAAATATTCAAAAGAAGGTTAATTATCTTAATTTAAATTGCGTTGTAAATGGTAAATCTATTAAAGTTACCTTATTTGGTCCAAGAGATCTTCAATATCTTGCAATCGAGAGGCTGAGGGAGTTGGCTAACCAATTCTTATCATAAAAATTGATAGCAAAAATTTATAGATTTTACAAACCAAAAAAAATTTATTTTACTTTATATTAGAATTAATAGATTTGAAGCTTTTGGTGTAAATTTTGGCAAAAAAAAAATCTGAACTTAAAGAAGAAGATGAGCTTAAGGAATTAGATGATGATTTACTAGAAGATGTTGAGAGTGTTTATCCAAGCTTAAGTAGAAAAAAAGGCAAAATTGAAGAAGGAGAACAATTTAGCGTTGAAGATGATGAAGTTCTTGAAGAAGAATATGAATATGAAATGGAAGAACTCCCTAAACAACCAGAATATAAATATTTGAACTTAACTCTTACAAAGGGAAAGAAAGAAAATGATTATAAATTGGCGGTAGAAGGCCAATCTCATGGATTTTTAAATATTCTCGTTAAGTATCTTTTAAATATTGAAGGAGTTAAATCAGTAGCATATAAAGTGACACGGATAGACCCACCAGAGGTATTTATTCGCATGGAAGATGGTTTTAAAATCAAACAAGTACTTCATAAAGGGATACAGTTATTAAGGAATGATGTTAATGAAGTACAAAAACTTTTTAAGACCTTAATGAAATAATTATATCTTATTTTATATAAATTTATAAGACTTTATTTCTCAACTAAAATTAATGGCTTACGATCTTTTAATTAGAGATTTATCTTCGAAAGCATCCCAAAAAGCTATAGGAACTGATAAAGGTTTGGCTAAAATTGGGGATGGTATCGTAAATTTTGCTTATTCTGTAGCTAAATCCATTTTTTTAACTAAGAATAGTGTAAATGATAAAATTATTCGAACTGGAAAAAAAGTTAATAAAAGTATTTTAGCAGATGCTTTAAAGAAGGCAAATTTGAAAATGTTTGCGAAAACGAGAGCGGATGCTCATGATTTAGCAGATACAGTTGAGGCATTAGTTGCATATGTTTGGTTAACCGGAGAAGTAAATCTTGAATCAATGATTAATATCATTAGTGAGAATCTTTCTGGTGATCTTCAATCAAGAACTGAGGAAACAAAGAATGCAACTATAGCATTTACAAAACTACTAGATTATATTAAAAATTATCTTCCAAAATCTAAAATATGAAAGATTTTCCTATTACAATAGGATTTGATGATGCTAGATTTGAGTTAAAATCAAAAATAAAAACAACTCAATTAATAGGTGCTGTGTGTCAAGGGACAAGGCTAGTCAGCGTAGTAAAGAAACCAATTTCTATTGATGGATATGATGCCACAGAAGTTTTGATAGAGCTTGCCAAACAAAATCAAAAACATATTCAATATATCCTAACTGATACTATAACATTTGGAGGTTTTAATATTATAGATTTAGATGAAATTTATAATAAATTAAAAAAACCTATAATCTCAATAACAGAAAGAGAAGTTGACATTGATTCAGTTAAAAAAGCTTTAATCAAGAAATTTCCGAACGCTTACAAAAACAAACTCCAATATATCATAAATGCGGGAGATTTATATGAGACAAACATCAAAACTGCCGGAGGTTCTTCCAAAATATTCTTTCATTTAAAAGGAGTAGATTTTGAGGAGGTTGATGATTTAATGCAAAAGTTGTGCATTGATTCAAAACTTCCCGAGCCTGTGAGAATTGCTCATATCATTGGTAAGGCTTTTTAAAACGTAGCGACTTCATATTCTAATATTTCCTTCATTCTCTGATGTAGTTCAGAACGAATGGCAGTCATTCCATACGTTTTTAATCCACCTAACCTTTTTTGAATCTCTTCTGCGCTCATAGCTCCTGGTAAATCTTGTTTATTTGCTATTGCGATGATTTTAGTACCTAAACTACGTTCAAATCGATTATATATCTCTTTTGTTTTTTCAACCCCCTTCTCTGTGGAATCACAAACTAATACTGCTAAACCTGCGCCTCTTAAAAAATCCTTCCACATGAATTTAAATCGTTCTTGACCCCCTAAATCCCATATACTAACCTTTTTTCCATTTAAAACAGAATCCTCAACTTCCAATCCCACTGTTGGAACTCTCTTTCGTGGAACTTTTTTGCCTTGTAGTAATGATAACAATGATGTTTTTCCTACACCTCCTTCACCAACCAGGCAAATTTTCGATTTTGTAGTAAAAATCTTTAACCAACCCCTTCTACTTCATATTTGCTATAAATAGAAAGGATTAACAACACTTCAAAAATTAAAATAATATTGACATGACATGTTAATTTTAATATCTACTAGGCTTAAGTGGGGGGATTAAACATTTAATTGCAAATTTTAGATTATGTTTATCAATAACTATTTAAATTTTCTTATCATCTCCTCATATTGGAGAAATATAGATCAATGAATCCTTTTAGAAAAACTCGTAATTAAATAATTTAATCTGATATGGAAAAAAAAAACATAATCATCTCAATTTTAACCACGTTTCTGATTGTTTCGGGTGTTGGAAATATTTATTTTGCCCTAAATAGACCATTCTCATTTAGTTATGGTGAACCTAAGGAATTAAAATACGCAAGTATGTATGTTGCCAAGGATATCGATCCTCAATACTCTTGGGATACATCTTCTTTTGAATTCTCAGCACACATATGGGAAGGGTTATTCGCAATTGATTTATTTGATCCTCAATTTAGTCTTGTCCCCCGATTAGCTACCTCTTTAGGAACTTATTCCTCAGATGGGAAAGAATTAACAATACCCCTTAAAAGAGGAGTTAAATTCCATGATGGAACATCATTTAATGCTGAAGCTGTTAAATTTAGTTTTGATAGATTAGCCTATCTAATGAATGTTACTGGTACTCTGCCTTTAACTTGTTATTATAATATTCCAAGCCTCCTTGATATGTTATATGAATGGCCTGATGGCACTCCCATTATTAATCATACCGAAATAATTAATTCTTACACTATAAAATTCGTATTAAATAAGCCATTTGGACCATTTCGATATCTTTTAACATTTCCAGGGTCGTCTATTTTGTCACCTCACTCAACTCCTTCTGATGATTATATCATTCCATCTACGGCTGGTCCTGACAATTGCGTAGGAACTGGTCCTTTTGTGTTACAAGATTTTGAAACGTACACAATAAGATTCAATGCTTATAACGGATATCATAGAGGTAAATCTAAGATTGATAATTTGGTATTTATTAAAATTGCAGATAATGAGGCTAGAAATATTGCTGTATTAAGCGGCGCAGTTGATGTCATAATAGGTGGTCTTTATTCTTATTATGATGAATTTGAGGAAAACGACAATATTAATCTTTTTAATGGTCTTCCCAGCTGGTGGTTTATATATGTTAAAATTGTTAATCAAGACATAAATTCTACGTGGAGAAAAGCAATTTCATTTGCTATTAATTATTCTCGTATCATTAATTTGTTGACTCACAATTTCTCCTTTAGATTAAATAGTATTTTAGCACCTTGTATCTTTGGATATGATCCAACCATTAGACCAATAGATTATAACCTAACATATGCTAGAGAAGTTATGGTTAATATGGGTTTTGGAAATACTTTTTGGACTGACAGTCAATGGCGTGCTTCAGAATTTGCCTCTTGGAATTTTACATATATTTCAAGATCAGATAACGAGCAAAAAGTATATGAAGTCTTAAGGGAGAACTTAGATTTAATTGGAATTAATCTTACTGAAGGAGAAGAAACTTTTAATGAGTGGATTAAAGATAAATTTTTGATCTATCCGATTAGTTATTATTATAATTGGTGGTATAAAAGACAAAATTTCTTATTTCTGGGATGGATTCCAGACTATCCTGATGCGTATAATAGTTTTCTTCCATTTTTTTCAACCACTGCTTCTAGTACGTGGTTCCCTCATCATCTTAATCCAATTACTGATTCGTGGGTTGAACAACAAATAGAGCAAGCCTCGCAAGAGTTTAACGATACAGAAAGAGCCGCGATTTATTCAGAAATTCAACGGTATAATAATGAAGAACTTTTTCCACTAATATATTTATACCATAATCCTGTGACGTATATCCATAATATACATCTGAAAAGTGTTCCTTATAATCCAACAGGAGTATTTTATGCTTATCCTATTGAATTCGAGAACTAGTATTCAAACTTAATTGAAAAGATTAGAAACTAATTTGCCACTTTAAAATGTTATTAATCAATATATTTTTAAATTTTCTTATCGTCTCTTCCTATTGGAGAAATAAAGATTAATGAATCCTTTTTAAAAACTTGTAATTGATATGGAAAAAAAAGATATAATAATCTCAATTTTAACCACGTTTTTGATTGTTTCGGGTGTTGGAAATATATATTTTGCCCTGAATAGACCATTCTCATTTAGTTATGGCGAACCTACGGAATTAAAATACGCAAGTAAGGATATTGCTGAGGATATTGATCCTCAATACTCTTGGAGTTCAGCATCTTTTGAATTCTCCGCCCAAATATGGGAAGGTTTATTTTCGATTGATCCATCAGATCCTAAATACAGTTTTATACCTCAATTAGCCTCCTCCCTAGGGACATATTCGCCTGATGGGAGAGAATTAACAATTCCACTAAAACGATGGGTTAAATTTCATGATGGAACATCATTTAATGCCGCGGCAGTTCAGTGGAGTTTTAACAGATTGCATTATTTAATGAATGTTACTGGCACTTTACCAGGCAACTGTTACTATAATATACCGTCTCTTCTACAATCGCTATATAAATGGCCGGATGGCACTCCTATAATTAATCATACTGAAGTAATTGATACTAATACAATTAAATTCATCCTTAATAGACCATTTGGACCATTTCGACATCTTTTAACATTTTCAGGATCATGCATTATGTCACCTCACTCCACTCCTTTCAGTGATTACATTATTCCATCTACGGCTGGTTCTGATAATTGCGTTGGAACTGGACCATTTATATTAAAAAGCTTTGAAACTTATAAAATAAAATTCCATGCGTATGACGGTTATCATCTTGGTAAACCAAAAATTGATAATCTGATATATATTAAAATTGAGGATGATGAGGATAGAAATATAGCTGTACTAAGTGGCGCTGTTGATATTATAATAGGTGGTCTTTACTCTTACTATGATGAATTTGAAGAAAACGAAAATCTTATCCTTTTTGATGATCTTCCTAGCTGGACTTTTAAATATATTAGAATTCTTAATCAAAGTATAAACTCTACTTGGATAAAAGCAATTACATTTGCTATTAATTATTCTCTTATTATTAATTCATTAAATATTAGTGTTACTTCGAGATTAAACGGTATCTTAGCCCCCAGCATTTTCGGGTACGATCCAACTATTAAACCCATAGATTATAACTTAACATATGCTAGAGAGATTATGGTTAATATGGGTTTTGGAAATATGTCTTGGACTGATATTCAATGGCGCGTTTCAGAATTTGGTTCTTGGAATTTTTCATATATTTATAGATCAGATACTGAGCAAAATATATATGGAGTATTAAAAGATAATTTAGATTTAATTGGAATTAATCTTACAGAGGGAGGGTTATCTTATCATGAATACCGGTTTAAAAGTGGACTTTATAAACCTATATGGACTAATCCCTATGCATGGTTTGAAAGACAAAATTTCGTAATTCTGGGATGGCTACCAGAATATCCTGATGCGTATGAAATCTTTCATTATTTCTTTTCTTCCAATGGTTTTTTCCCTCAAGAATTTAATCCAATTACTGATCCATGGATTGAACAAAAAATAGAACAAGCTTCGCAAGAATTTAATGACACAGCAAGAGCAGTACTTTATTCTGAAATTCAAAGGTATCTTAATGAAGAATTTTTTGCACTAATCTATCTTTATCATAATCCTGTTATGTATATCCATAATCGGAATTTAAAGAGTGTACCTTATAACCCAACAGGATTTTTTTATGCGTATCCAATTGAATTTGAGGAATAACATTTAAATGTAATTATCAGAAGTAGTGATTTAAAAAATAATATAATATGATTAAAAATTTAAGAAAAAAACAGAATGAGTTATATCTTTAGGCTCCTGTCTCCAGGTCCTTTACTATCCCAACTGCGACAGTACGTCCCATGTCTCTTACAGCAAATCGTCCCATTTCAGCAAATTTTTCATATTTTTCTAAGCACATCTTTTTTATTGGCTGTAATTTGACGATCGCTGATTCATTTCTTTTGATAAACTTGGGGGAATCTTCAATAACAGCATTAGTTTTCTGATCTAATTTCTTATTTAGTTCCATGAACTTTGCTGCGACTTGAGCTGTATGAGCATGAATTACTGGAGTATAACCTTGAGCGATGGCAGTTGGATGCCAAATTACAATGATTTGCCCTGTCCAATTGCCCTTTGGAGTAATGACCGTTGGAGGATCATTAGGATGGCCTAAACAGTCACCTCTCCCTACATCTTTCATCTCAAGTCCTCTAATGCTAAAGCCAACATTATCTCCAGGCTCAGCTTTGGGAATCTCTTCATGGTGCATTTCAATGCTTCGAATTTCTCCTTTAAATTCTGTTGGCATAATTATAATTTTGTCTCCTTTCTTTAATACGCCAGTTTCAACTCTACCAACTGGAACTACTCCAGTTCCTTTAATTCTATACGCATCTTGGATCGGAAGCCGTAATGGTTTATCAGTTGGTTTTGGAGGAATTTCAAATTGATCAATTGCATCGATAAGGGTAGGACCATCATACCAAGCCAGTTTATCGCTTTTCTTTGATAAATTCTCCATCATTAACCCAGAAACAGGGACAAATGGAATCTTTTTAATTGGGAAACCAATTGGTCCTAAGAGATCAGAGATAGCTTCTTTACATTCATTATAACGGTCTTCACTATAATCATAATTATCTGCTTTATTAATAGCCACAACCATTTGCTTTACTCCCAGAGTTTGAGCTAAATATGCATGTTCTCGAGTTTGACCATTAGCAGCAATACCAACTTCCATTTCACCTTTTTTTCCAGAAACAACTAAGATAGCAGCATCTGCCTGAGAGGCTCCTGTAATCATATTTTTAACAAAGTCAGCGTGACCAGGAGCATCAATTATGGTGAAGTATTTATTGGGAGTTTCAAATTTTCTAAATGCTAAATCAATTGTAATACCTCGTTGACGCTCTTCTTTTAACTTGTCAAATACAAAAGCATACGACCAAGAATCTCTATCATATTCCTTTGCTAATTTTTCTAACTCACGAGCTTCTCTGTCAGTCACTGCACCTGTCTCTATTAATAGAGCACCCATCATCGTGGACTATATGGGATTATACCTAAATGGTTATCTAATCATTCCATGATCAATATGTCCGATGATGACTAAATTCAAATGTTGTTTATCTGTGGGCATTTTTCTATCAACTTTTTTTTTTTAGGATTATATAATTTTGATTGAATATAGAGTAATTTTATTTTAAAGATATAGTTCTAAGTTTTGCTCAATATTTATTTTTTACTATAAAAATAAAGAAAATTTTCATGTAATAAGACATTGAGCTATTTTTTATCGTGGTTTAATTTAATTAAATCAGATGTAGTGCAATTGTAATCTATTTTTTTCCTTGGAGCAGAAATCTTATATTGAGTCATCAATTTACGTAAAGTTTTAATGTTTACCCCTAAACAGTTGGCAACTTCTCTAACAGTAAATCTATCCACTAGGAGTTGAAGATTATCCTTACTCTCTACATTTGATATTAAAAGATCATAAACATCACGGTATTTATAAAGAAAAAACGAGTCTGGAAAATATCTAACTAATTTATATGATTATTTTCCAGAGTTTCCTTTAAGATCTATATATAATTCTTCTTTATTTTTTGCTAATAAGTGAAAAATTTCGTTGATTTCTTTTTGGAAATTAACTTTTTTTCCCTTTTTATCTATGAATTCAGTCACTACTTTTTTCTCTAAAAATTTTTGAAAAACTTGTTCGATATCATAAATATTTACACGTGTTTCCATGAAAAAATCTAATAAATGATGTAGATAAAAAGCTTTAATATATAAATTTTCTTTGCTATATTGTTTTTCTAAATCCTTGTAGTGAAAAAATTTTAATTGCCTTAGGATTATATTGTCATCTTCATGAAACAAGTCTCGAAATTTATCATTAAAAGCCCATTCAGTACCATAATCTAAATTTTTATCCACAAAATTAGCAATTAGGCGATCTATTCCTGCCTTATCGGTCCATTTATTATGAATAACCCAGTTTGGTATAGTTACTCCCTTTTTAAAAATTATATTATAATTGTATTAAAAAAGGAGATAAAATAAAATTTAAGATGAAAAGACAATTAAAATAAAAAAATATGGATTGTTAATAGTAGTAACAAAACTAAAAAAAAGAATCTCAGAACTATCATGGTAAGAAATAAAACTCCATTTCCAAAAGAAGGGGAATTTATAAATGGAAGAGTTATTAATATAGAGCAACAATATGTCTATATAGATTTATTAGAATATGAAGGACTCCCTTCAGAAGAGAATGCTAGAGGAATGGTACATATAAGTGAAATATCAAGTAGATGGATCAAAAACATCAGAAAATTTGTTAGAGTCGGTCAAGTTGTTGTAGCAAGAGTTTTACGTGTAGATCCTTCTAAAGGTCATATTGATTGCTCATTAAGAAGAGTAAATTCTGCTCAACGAGCAAAAAAGAAAAAAGAATTTAAATATAAAGTAAAATTCGATAATCTCTTACAGATTTTAACTGAACTTGATGGTGTAAATCTTAATTTGGATGAGGCTTATGAAAAAATTGGTTGGCCAGTGTTAGATCAGTATTATGATGCCCAGGAAGCTGTTGAGGCACTAAAGGAAAATGGAGAAGATTTAATGAAAAATTTACCAGATGTTCCTGAAAGCACAAAAAAAGCGTTTTTAAAAATCGTTGATGAAAATGTTGAAATCTCAACGGTATTTATTATTGGTAAAATAAAGTTGATGAATACTGATGGAGATGGTATTGACAAGATCAAAAATACATTATTAGAAGTGAAAAATGTTATACAAAATCCAAAAGAAACTAGAAAGTTAAATCTATCATATACGGGTGCTCCCTTTTATAGATTAGAAATTATTTCTAAAGATTATTTAGATGCTGAAAATATATTATCAGATGCTATTGAAATTTTAGAAGAAACCGCAAAGAATACTAATACATCATTTGAATTTATTAGAGATTAAATTTAACTGGATTAATTATTATGACTAAATATCTTCAAAAATGCAAAGATTGCAATAAATATAGCCTGCTGAATCCGGAATCTAAATGCAAATATTGTGGAGGAGACTTAATAAATCCACATCCCCCTAAGTTTTCTCCGATAGATAAATATGCAAAATATCGCATTGAGTATTTTAAAGAAGAATTCAAGAAAAGATTAAAATAGAATTAATGAACATCTAATTGTTCAGCAAATTTTTCATTAATAAGGATTAAAGCGTTTTTATAGGGCAAATTTGCAATATCACTTTCCTCAAAAGGACCATAGTTTAAAAGATCTATTCCTACTAATGGTGGTGTTTTTTTAAGAAATCTAATTAGAGTATAGTTATATTCTATTTCTTCTTTAATTTTTTCTTCTAGAAGTTGTTCCTCATCGTTTAAACCAATCTCTTTTGCTTTTTTCAATTCAGAATCTTCAGTTAAAATGGCCTGTTCTTCCCTCACATTTATTTCTTGGTCCAGAGAATATTGCTCTTCAATAAGTAAGAGATTCTTTACTTTTTTATATCCTTTAAATGTGCTTATTAAATTTTGATAAAGAAGTTTCTCAGCCTCAACCACATGTTCTAAATTTATTTCTTGGTTTGCCAATGCGGCATTTATAATTTTTATTTCCCTAATTTTTAACAAATCATTAAAAAGAAATTCGATATTCTTTTTATAAGATTCACTAAGCTGGTGCTTTATCTTATCTGCCTTATCAACTTGAAAAGTGTTAATACCGGCTAACACATTCTTATATTTATTAAAATCATCCGGAGTTAAAGAAGTTAAACCAGCTTGTTCAAATTCTTTTAACCAGTGTTGATATAGTGTATTATAATCTTTCTTAAGATCCATTAAGATCAAATTAGTTTTCAAATTAATATTAATTAAACATCGATATTGAAAATTAAAATTTTACAATATTTCTAATATAAATAGTTCAATCATCAATAAAACTTCTGGTTTTAGCTACTCCTTTACATAATAAAAATACAGCTACATGCAGAGGTATTATTTCTATTTGTCCTTTATTATAAGGACCATAAGTTTTTCCTTTAATTTTAATAGATGGTACTTCATTTTCAAGAAT
This sequence comes from Promethearchaeia archaeon, assembly GCA_049671145.1. Lineage (GTDB taxonomy): Archaea > Asgardarchaeota > Lokiarchaeia > Sigyniarchaeales > SOKP01 > SOKP01. The sequence goes on along the minus strand of JBATUM010000106.1, from coordinate 7,938 downwards.
TTCAATTTTTATTTTTACATCTTTTTTTTCAGCAAATACTATTGGATCAATCTCTAGATTATTTTCATTTAATGGATTAAAAGATTCTAATTCTGAAAGATTTAATTCTTGAACTCGAAATCCTGTACTACCATGTAATGATCCAGGATATCTAATAAGTCTATGAATATCTATACTAACGGGTACATCTATTTTAGCGCCAAGGTTTTTTGTAATATTGTCTAAGAAATTCACCCATGTTTTTTCACCTAATCCTTTAATTTTCCATAAATTCTTTAGAAAATTATTTTTATCATTTAAGATATATTCAATAATTTCTCTATTTAAACCATAATCACTTAAAATTTTTCTCAGAACGTCATTAGGGTAATTATCTATAATTTTTTTTATCTTGTTGATGATTTTGTTTGTCCAACCATAATTATCTTCAAGAAAGTATAAATTTGAATTTAAATCGCTTAATCCTAAAATCTCATAAGATATATTTTCCCCAGTTAAATAATCTACAATCTCTCTTCTTTCAGAACTAGAGAGATTCCTTATTTTTTTATTTTCAATCTTTAAATGATATCCTCTATGACCTGAAAATACTATTTTTAGTTCTTCCTTATTAATTTGAAAATCAGGAAGGAGAAAATCTTCGATTAGTTTAAAAATTTCATTCTTAGCTAGACTTAAACATTTCTCACAGATCCAAGATAAACCTTTAAATTGAGAAGTTCCACATTTAGGGCATTTTTTGGGTGCCATACCCATTCCATTTTTTCCGCAATTCTTACAATACCAAAGATCGTGATCTTCTTTACATGGAGTATAAAAATGATCAACATCAATATCAATTAAAAAATCACAACCTAGATGCCCCTTTTTATTCATATCAGAATGATCTGGATTATTATATAGTGCTCCACTTGAATAAATGTGTCTTGGGCTAAATTTAGACAAGTAATTCTTAAAAGCTTCATAATTAACAAAGGAAATATGTCTATTCATTATAATTATATCATCCCAAGGAATAAAACCAAACTCTCTTTGATCTAAAGAATCTATTAGCGGAATTTGGTTAGTTTTATTCCTGTAATAATCCTGAAATAAACGCTTTAGATAATTAATATCGGACATTTTTTACTTATTAGTATTAGTATTAATATAATTTTTATTTTTACTTTCTCTACGATTACGATGTTGTCTTACATGAACATATTGTAGTGGGCTACTAATTTTCCTTTGCTTTTCTTGCGTTTTTGAATAATAGCCTTCTGTACATATTTTTTCTTTATCTTTATTTGCTCTGCATAAATCTAGTGATTTAAGTGTTTCACATAGATAGACTTTATAACCCTTTCTTTTAGCAAAATTTACTTGATAAGTAGTTTTTTCTTGATCAAAATCAGGCATAGTAGAAAAAAATTTAACGGTATCTTCTACAGGTACATTTAAAGCAAGTAAAAACCATAAAATCAATAATCTTTCTGTATGGATCAAGTTTTGACCTTCTTTTGCTTTAGATCTAATTTCTTGAATACAAGGAGGATAAACACTAGCATCTTCAGTTCCATCAAATTCGTAATATTCAATTTCATCTTTCCTATTTTTCCATGCAGCAGAAATTTTTTCCAAAAGTTCTTTAAAACCTTTTATATTTAATAATTCATCTTTTTTGATTATTTTTTTAATCTCAACTTCTTTAATCTTATTTCGAACGTATTCCTGTAATAAGCGTATTAATGTCTTCTTTTTAAGGAAAACAAATCCATTAGATAATGGATTGTTTATAAGTTTTCTATATTCATCTCTTAAATTAGCCACTAAATTTAAGTAATCAATAAAAAAAATTTTGAAATTTGTTATAAATTTTTGTTGATTATTTTCATAAAACTTATTTCCGTAAACCTCTCCTTCTGGTAAATATTGAACATTTAGGTTTAACTCTTCATTACAGATATGATAAATATTATAATCATTTTCCTCTAACAAATCATAATAATTAATTTTTGAATATAAGTTGGCAACTCTATTTGTTAAGATCTTATCATTTAAAACAATCAAAAGGATCTTTATTAGTAAATACATGTAAACGTTTAGTTTATCAAGCTTATAATACAGGACATTTTCTAAATTATTAAAAGCAGCCTTAAAAATTTCAAAAGTTCGTTCACCAATTTCTTCACTAATACTGCTTGAAAAAATTTCAGAAATGAATTCTTTTGGATCTTCAGGTAAATTGTTATAATATTTGATTAAAGATGACGGTAACCAAGGATAATGTGTAGCTAAATCAAAATTATCACTCAATTTACCTCAGTTCTCCAGAAATAAATTAAATCTTAGTAAAAACTTAGAATGGATTAATAAATAAATAATGAGTAAGAAAATTTACTAATTAAAATTCATCAAACTCATCCATATCTTCTTCCTCAAACTCATCTTTCTCTACACGGGGCGCAAGGAAATAGTTAAGTATTCCTCCATTTAATAGTGTGAAAATCATCTTTAATGGATAATCTGTTTTTAGAAAAATCTCTAATTTCTCGGTAATTGATGCAAGTTTGAGAATCTTTTTTAGAAAAGTTATTGAATACGCACCCATTTCAGTTTCTTTTAATTTTTTCTCAGGTAAATCATCTAATTCAATGATATACTCCATTTCTCCAATTTGTCCTGTGGAATTAAAAACTAATCCACTTTTTTCATCTGCTTTTACATTTAATATGTCAGAATAAATTTCTGCATCCTTTATAGCTTCTACTAATAAATCTGGAGTAAAATCTGGTGGACTCATGATCCAGTTTACAAAATATTCAATTTTCTGCAAATTATCAATAGATACTTCCTGCTTATCCGTATCTAGAAGCGATAAACTAAACGTGCGTACTCGTTTTGAATCTCTTTTTTTCATCTTGATTTTTATTTTTTGTTCACTTTCTTGAAATTCAACCTCTATAGTATCATCTGTAGCACTTCTTTTTAGGATCTTATCCAGATCATCTAAGTTTAAACTTATTTTAAATTCTTTAGAACAATTATAATCATCAAAATCCTCTTTCTTCATACTGAATTTTAACAAACTTACCATACTATCATCGAAAGCAGTGATTACAAATTCTTTTGGGGAGACTTTAAATTCGCTTTCCTCAATAAAACTTGCAAGGGTCTCAATTATTCCCCTTAAAATCCGACTATCCTCCAATTTTAATGAAAACGACATTTTTTATCCGTTCTTTTATTTCATTACTTATAATGCTTTGATATTAATATTTCTTTTTTCACAATGCTTATAAAATTCAGTATTAGACCTTTAATAATAGCTAATTTTAATCTCTGAATCAAATATTTATAATATCCTTCAATTTTTAAGTCTATATAAATAAAAAATTTAATGATTTATGATGGAAAAACAATATGCAAAACAAAGAATGATAAAAGATATTACTGTTGATGATTCACGTATCCAGGTTACTGCTTATGTTAAGGAGATTCTGGATGATGATTTTATTATTTTAGATGATAAAACAGGAGAAATAAAAACAAACCTTAAAGATGTAGATTTTAAATTCAATAAAGACGATTTAGTAAATGTAATCGGGTTTTTAAATATAAATCTCGATGGAGAGAAAGAACTAGAAGCAGAGATTATCCAAGATATGACTAACCTCAATTTTGATTATTATCAAAAAATTTATGAGATTAAAAAGACTCTAATCTAAAAACATCTGTATTTCTAAAGTGTATCCATTAGGATCTTTAAAGAAGAAGTGATATATATTAAATTTAGAATTAATTTTAGGTGGATTAGGAATTTCTATTCCCTTACTGATTAATCTGTTGTAGGTTTCATCAACATTCTTTACGACGAGTGTTAAAATTGGACTTCTTTCTTTAAAAACAACCGGTATGTGTGAACAAAATCCTATTTTTGATTCTTTTGTTATATGAAAAATCTTACATAAACCTTGATCTTTATATAATTCTAGTCCTAAACCATTTTGATAGAACTCAGAGGTTCTTTTTAGGTCATCTGTACCTAAAAAGGTTATAAATTCGTCAAATTTCATTTCTTACAACTTTTACAATTTTTTATAATTTTAAAGTATGTAAAATTATCAAGATATGACGTTATTTATGTTTAAGCCATTAATAAAGAAAAAGTTTTTTAGAAGCAAAGAATAAACTAATTTAAATAATTTTATCAGAGCCCTAAATTATTAAAATGGTAGATTTTTGTCCTGACTGTTCAAATCTTTTAAGAAAGAATAATAGAGACGGTATAATTTTTCTAATTTGTAAATGCGGATATCAAAAGAGAGTAGAACCTAATGAGAGTGTTATCAAACAAACGGTTATAAAAAAGAAGAAAGCCCTAGAAAAAAATTTATTAATTATATCTGAAGAAGATAGAATTTCCGTACATCCTAAAGTAAGTAGAATTTGTCCTAAATGTGGACATACGGAATCTGAGGCTTGGCAAAGGCAAATGAGAAGTGCTGATGAGCCAAGTACATCTTTCTTTAAATGTGTTAAATGTAAATATACTTGGAGAGAAAATTAAATAAATAATCTATTTCCTATTTTTAACTAAAAATATTATTTACCAATATATCAAAATTCGTAAAAGAGTGGTTTCACGAATAAATTGATTTTAAGAAAGAACTTCTAGAATTTTAGTAAGAATTCTGGCTTTACCGCCCGTAGATTGTAATAACGTTTTTCCGCAAACCAAACATTCTACATCTGTGGCAGAACATCCAAAAATTATTTGTTGATTACCACAATTTAAACATTTAACTCGTAAAAACCTGCTTTTTGGATGTGGAATCAAATCTTTTGGTCTACTTTTTTTTGGCATTTAAAATCACTTCTTACACTTCTTGTAATTCCAATCTTTTTATACGATAAGATTTTGCGTAATGTTTTTTCCCACACTCACTACATTCTAACAATGGAGTGGTTCTTTTATTAATTTTTGCATTTTTGTGGAAAATTTCTTTTGGAAACGAACCATATCCTTTTTTCTTCCTTTCTAATCTTCGTCTTCCTTGATTTAACATACGTTCTTTTCCCTTTTTATACGTTGATACATTATGTTTCCTATGTTGGCGACAATTTTTACAATACCTTTGTACAGTTCGAGGATATTTCATCTGTTCTGACCTTTATCGTTAAGTATACCATAAATAATTATTTATAAATTTTAAATTTTATTAGTTCTGATTAATTTCTTAATGAACTGAGTATAAATTAATAAAAAAGAATTTATATTTTTCATTCATAATTTTAATAAAACTTTTATTAGGTATTTGTATGTTTAAAGAGAAATTTCATGAAGGTATAATAAGTGCTAGAGAGTTTAATCGAGAAGATATTGAATACATCTTAAACAAGGCTAGAAAGATGGTTCACAATGACAAAAGCTCAGATCTTCTTAAAGGAAAGATTTTAGCTACTTTATTTTTTGAACCTTCTACACGAACACGGTTAAGTTTTGAATCTGCAATGCATAGATTAGGAGGGCGGGTAATAGGATTTTCGTCAGCAAAAGTATCATCAATAAAGAAAGGAGAAAGTATCGCAGATACAATTCGAACAGTAGAAAATTATAGTGATTGCATTGTTATCAGGCACCCCTTAGAAGGAGCAGCAAAATTGGCGGCAAAATTTGCAAGAATTCCGATAATCAATGCTGGATCCGGTAGCGGTGAACATCCTACTCAAGCTTTATTAGATTTGCTAACTATAACCGAGGAATGTAAAAAATTAGATGGTTTAAATTTAGGAATCATGGGAGATCTAAAATATGGAAGAACTGTACATTCTCTAGCAATTTTGCTCTCAAATTATGATGTTAATATTTATTTCATAAGTCCTAAAGAATTAATGCTTAGAAATAGGGACAAAGAGTTCTTACGGCAAAGACAAGTTAAATATAAAGAGGTAGAGAAATATCGAGAGATTTTAGATGTTTTAGATGTATTATATGTAACAAGAATACAAAAAGAGAGATTTGCCGATGTTGAAGAATATGATCGTGTTAAAGGGTTCTATATATTTACAAGTGAAGATCTTAAAGTGACTAAGGACAATTTTAAAATTATGCATCCATTACCAAGAGTGTCAGAGATTTCTGCCGAAATAGATAGCTCGAGTAAAGCAATTTACTTTAAGCAAACTTATTATGGAATACCTATGAGAAAGGCTATTTTGGCTGAGCTTTTATCATTTTAAAAAGAATTATGTAAAATTAAATGCCGTTAATTTTGATTTAGAAAAATAATCAATTATTTTTCTTATTGAAGAGGTGTTTTTATTCATCTTATAGCTAAAAATTGCTCCTCCATTAATAATTCTTTCAAATTTTTTAAAAATTGAAATTTGGCGTTCAATTGATAAATTTGAATCTTCTCTTATAATATTTATTGAGTAACCTTTAAATTTTACTTCTCGAGGCGTAATGATGTTGTTCCAGGATGTAGATAAATAGTCATCGTTATGTGGTTGGCTTAAAATATAATTTTCATCCTCATCTTGAGCTTTCTCTTTAATTATTTGTTTTATCAATGAGATTATTCTCAAAGCAAATTTTTCACTCGTATCAATTCGATCAAGTTCGATTCCACAGTGCGCTTTAACCGCTTGATTTAATCCAAAAAATGATACAGATTTTAAAGAATTCTTCAACCAATTAGATCCATTCTCATTGAAAAAATTGCTTACTATGTTATTCCAATCATTTAATGGCTTTAATTTTTTATAGATTAATTTACTTTTAATTTTATAGATTTCAAATAGCTGATCTAGTCTTTCTTTAATAATATCAAGAAATTTATCATCATTTTGATTACTTTGTAAAGCTATTGAATGTAAATTAATTAAGATTTTATCTAATATTATTTCATTTTGTTTAACATCACAATTTTTATTTGATTTGATGTTTATGAGTGAAGAATTCAATAAATTTGAATTTTTATTATAAAAAATGAAGTATTTTTTTAGTTTTGGAATGATATGATTGTATAAAAAGTCAAATTTAGCTCTGTTTAAATTTGTGTAATCTAATAATACTAAAGGAAATTGATAATGGAGTCGTGAATCCATAATTGAGCTTAAATTTGTGAAAAATTGATGATCTAAATCGCTAATGAATTCACTAGAAAATTCCAATGTAAAAGAACATTTTGATTTTAACATCTGATTTAATAATAAGCTAAATAAATTAGTATTTTCATCTTTAATATCAAGTAGAGGTAGAAAAAACCTATTAAAGCCACCAAGTAGAATATCTTTTGAAAGGTAAGGTTTAAATTGAGAAATTACATCAAAAAATTTTAAGATTAACCTTAAACAATCAGATATTTTGGCTATGTTATTGTATTCAATCTTATAGATTTTTTGAATAAATTTTAATATTGACTCTGTGGTTATGTAAAAACCTAATGGCCTCAAACTCCAGTAGCTCAAATTTATAAGTGCTAATTCTCCAGATAAATACAAATCAGCTAAATCATTTGGAAGAAGATTCAATAGAAGAAATTGTTCAGAAACATCAGATCCTAATCTTTTTATAAATTGTTCTGGATTAACGAGATTATCTTCAAATAGTTTAATTACTTCATATGGAGGTGTTCCTAATCGAGTAAGTTTGTGTCTTATTTTTTCCAAACCATTTTCCAACAGTACAGCATTAATATATTCCCTCATTAAAGGAGCTGTAAAATATTCAATATTAGTTTTGGAAAGTCGTTCTTCAACTTCTTGTGCGATTTGTTTTGCTTGAAAGACATCCAATTCGCCTTCTTTGATCAGGTATTCTTGAATTTTGTTGATGTTAAATGGTTCTTTTGAGTACTTAGATGTTCTGATCATTAATATCTTATTTTGAGCGTTAAGAATCTGTTCCATTGAGATGATATTTTTTAGAATTTTTTTCGCAAGGAATGTGAT
>JBATUM010000105.1:0-2323 GCA_049671145.1 Promethearchaeia archaeon | reverse complement strand
TGAGCATGATATCATCACAAGTGATGATTTTATTCATGAGGTAACGAAAATTATTGAACCAGAAATAACCATTGAAGCAGAAAATATTATCATCAAACCCAATAAGATATTTGATAATTGGATTAAAGAGAAAATAAAAAAGGATAAAATTGATTATGATTATCGTAAAGCTAAAATTTATGTAGATCTAAAACTAAAACCCTTACAAACACTCACGCCTGCATTTATACGAAGTGATATTCAAGAAATTCATGAATAAATAATATTTTACGATCTTACTCTACAAGCTTGTTGATTGATTAGAAAAAAATCTGACATGATTTGTTCTTTAAGAAGACAAGTCTACAAATCTGCAATCTTAAATAGTATACTATCTTAAGATGTGTGCAATACACTATATAAGATTTTGATGAAATCAGATTGAATATCTCAATTTTTATATTAGTGTTAATTAATTTTTTTTATAACACATATGAAGGTGGTATTATGGTTAAAATGTATAGACAAGGAGATATTTTGCTTAAAAAAATTGAAACTATACCAGAAGGGGTAGAACCATCAACGAATGATGTAATTTTAAGAGGAGAAGCTACCGGACATGCTCATAGAATAGTAAATGGAACTATTTTCACCAGCTCTAGCACCGGAGGAATGTATGTAGAAGCGAAAGTAGGAGCAGCTTTAGTTCACGAGGAACATAATACTATCCAAATAGAAGCTGGATTCTATGAAGTCATTAGACAAAGAGAATACGATCCTGAAATCAAAAGTCGCTTTGTTGAAGATTAATGCTGAATAAAACTAAAATCTTAATAAAGGCATACATGAAGCGCCCAAGTCGATTTAAAAGAGGCATTTTTTGGCTCCAAGAGGATGAATCATTAGGAATTACAAGTTATAATAACATTATATGGGTTGATCGATACGGTAGAAAGCGTAAGCATAATTGGAAAAATTTTTGTCGAAAAGTTAATAGAAAATTTAATGAAAAGTATATTCGACATCTTCTCCGAGATTATAGATTTTTTGGAGAACCCCCACCGTCAGCACAAGAAATCTTAAATTTAAAAAATGCTGATATAAAAAGTCATTTCTTAAACGATTACGGACAAGGAATAAAAAGATTTTTGAGCGATTTAAATGCAATTATTGACGAAGTTGATGGAACTTCCAAACTAATCCGCATTTTTATAGAGAGATATAATGAGCCGTTAACTTATATTATAGTAAAGGACGTAAGTTCTAGAAAGTATTATATCTTAAGAGTGCCCCCAGAGGTAAAAACTTGTAACGAGGCACTAGCATGGACTTTTGGAATGTCTCCAGCAGAGTATGATCCTTTAAAAGAAAGTTAATTTTTTTAATTCTTAGGATTGAGAATCCTAAGACGTTTTTAATTAAAATTTTTAAAGATTAATCCTATAAATTAGATTCTGTTAACCTCCATAGCCCATATGGATTATGAAATAGCCAATAGACGCTTTTATCGCAATTATCGTAGATATGGCATTTCTCATAAGTTAATCTGTATGTATTAGGTGAATTTCTGTCGATTCGGAATTTTCCACCGGAAAAGAGGACAGGATTATATTCTACTAAATAATACGCGAAAGCTTTTGCTAAGTAATTTGCTTGGTCATAATCAAGGTAGCCTGGAACAACAACATCAGGATATCCCAAATTATGCATTCCACATGTAAAATAGAAATCTTCTTTATCATGTTGGATGGATACTACGAAGGCAAAGATACAATCCATTAATCTATCATTTTCTATAAACTTCTTCCAAGTTTCTTTGCTATGTATTATTCCAGCAGTTACGATCCCAATCTCATATCCACCAACATTAAGGATACAATTAGCAGCTAACATTATTTTTTTAGCATTTTCTATAGATCCTCCTTTACTCATGAGATATAAGGTTGAGTGGTGTTGATTGTTTTTATTCTCTTCATGTTTTTTCAATGGATTAAGACCTGTACGAGTATGGTATCTAGTTAATGTAGGTTTATAATTCTCAAAATGAAAGACAAATTTTTCCTTTTCCTCTCTATGTAATAAATAATTTTCAACCAACCAGTACTTACATTTAGTAGAATTATCAATTAACTTTCTTAATTGATTTATATCATTCCAGAAACCAGAAATACTAATTATTATATTAACTTCGCTTTTGTAAGTACCTCGCATTATATCTTTATGTAAAAATTAAATCTCATAATTGACATAGCAATTTAATTATTAAAATTTTTGCTATTTTTGCTATTTTAACAATTAGTATTGTTAAATTCGGTATAAAAAGATGGTATTATTATCTAAACTA
>JBATUM010000104.1:0-14869 GCA_049671145.1 Promethearchaeia archaeon | reverse complement strand
CTTCAATTCAGAAAAATATAAGTTAATCTTTTCAAAAGACTCTGGATTATTATTATCGTATACAAATATTGCTCCACAACTACCTTTATAATAATTAGGCCTGATAGAGTTAAACTTATCATCACCTGACATATTCCATATATGTAATTTAACTAGAGTGTTCTCTAAGACATTTCTTTCTGTCAACAGAAATTCAACCCCGATAATTCGAGGTGAATATGGTTGGGTTCTAAAAACTGGTGTAATTAATTCGTGTTTAAGAGGCACATCTAAACCAAATAAAATGATTTTGAGAGTAAAATCGAATTTAACACCCCACTCTTCAAAAAAGGTTAAAAATCGCTTATACCTCTGAATTTTTTTTCGTAATTCATACAATTGACTTCTTGCTGTGCTTGAGAGTCTTAATCCTATAACTCGACGAATAACAGCTTCGGCTTGACCTTGACTGATAGTTTTTTCAAATTTTAGATATAAATCATAAGCAATTTTTGAAATAACCCAATCTAAATTGAATTTTTTTGATAAATATTGAATTCCTTTCCTTAACTTTTTGTTTATGGTTGGGAGTTCATTTTCATCAACGGAAATATGGCTATAAATATCAATCTCACCCTCTCTAAATAAATCCTCTAATGTGTAATTAATTTTCACCAGAAAATTCTCCAAGTTTTCTAATTGAGATTCGTTCAATTGTTCGTTTTTACTTTTATCGACTTGAGCATTTACCATTTTTAATCACTTAATATATTTTTTGTCCACAATAGTTTAATATGTCCAATTAAGGTTATTATGTCCATGATAGAAATGGACATCCTCCTATTTAAATCTTTGTCAAAAAATTTAAAAAATTAGAAAACTAAAGAAAAAAAATTGATTTTTAAATTTCTTAGGTTTAGAATACAATATTATTTCAAGAGGAAAAGAATCTGAGTTTGTAGTTTATCAGGTGGAGTATCTCCAGGGTCATTTAAATAAAATTCATAGGCAATTCCAGAGGGTTTGTATCCATTATTGTCAACCCATTTAGTTAGTGCATCATATGAAGGTTCCATTTCATTATAAGGGCCTGTATGGATACAACTAGCATATTTTCCAGCTGGAATCTCACTTGGCTTAATATCACCCTTTTCAGGAAGTTTGGTAGCAACCGGAAATCCAATTTCTACCTCTAAATTCTGCATATCCATATTAAAATAGGCAGTATAAGGAGCTCCGGTGGGACATTCTCCTATTTCTCCCATATAATGCATAATTCTCATATAGGATTCTCCCAATACTTCAGCTAAGTTTTGTACTGAAGTTGTCTTACGGATAGATAAAGAATGCTGAACTTTTTGCTCTTTTACTTCGCATTTATCCAACATAAAACTTTCATCTTAAACTTTTTATTTAAAATATTTGTTGTATGATTTTTTAATATAATTTCCAATTATAACTCTAGTACAGCAAAGAATAAGTAATTTAGATATATAAAAAATAGGTAAATTTAATTAAAGTTTTATTTAATAGAAATAAAATCTCTACTTTAATCTATCACTGTTCGTTACCACATTTATGACAAAATCGATCATCATAATCTATTATAGTTCCACAGTGTAAACACCTTTTCTGTTTTTTCTCTTTTTCCTCTTCTAACCTAGTTTTCCTTTCTGTTTCCCTATCTAATCTTTCTCTTTCTGAAGGTTTCTTTTCAATTACTATAACTTCACGTTGCACTATAACATGACTTGGGGGCACTATTTTCTTTTCTTGTTTAGGTGGTATTTTTAGGTCTGGTCTAGGAAGTATTGTGGGTTTTGGAGGCTTCGGAGGTCTAGCTCTCCTCTTTCTAATTAATAATACAACAAATAAAATAACTCCTACTGCAATAGATGCTCCAATAGCAACACTAATGATGATAATAAGACTATTATCAGGCGGTATATATGGTGGGGGTGTATTAATTGAAAAGTATATTAGATTAGATGCATACATTGCTCCAAGTGTGTCATTTCCAAACACTTGAATATTATGAGTACCATTTTCAGGTACAGGAATAGTAGAATTTCCTAAAATTGTTTTGTTGGCTAATCCATCTAAAGAATATCCTAGCCAATCTAATGCAATACTTTTTTCAAAACCCAGTAATAATCCTTCATCCAAATTATCTCCAACTTCATATTTTTCATCCCATGAGAAACCTAAAGCATCAACATAAAAAGTACATATAACTGTACTGCCACTATTAAACCAAATTTTATCTATTGATGTTATAGGATTCATAATTGTAACCCCATCAATCTCTTTTATTCCATTTAGATACACATCATAAGTGTCTTCTACTAATCCTCTATACCCTCCATCAGTTAAATCAAAATCTATCCTTATATGGAACCATGTATTATCTGCATATTCTCCAATAGCAAATTCGATAAATGTGCCAATTGTATTACGATATTCAAATTTACCAGTATTCTCAACGTCAATTTGTAAATAAATCCCATCAAGATCCCCATCAAGATCGCTTCTAAAGGTGTTATATATAGCACTATTTCCTCCAGATTCTTTATAAATATAGTATTCAATTGTTCCATACGTTTGGGGCGTAAAAGTAATTTCTCCTAATACATAATTACTCCCAGTTGAAGGATCATAAAATCGTGCCACATTTTTATGAGTTGTAATTTCCAACTGAACAGAAAAGACGCCAGTCCCTACAGATCCATCCACCCAATTGGTTGGTATAGTCCCAGCAGCATCATTTTCAAATCCATAAGTAGCAGGGTAGTATCCACTCATCGGTGCCGAATATGTCTTATTTTCTGGAGAAACTATTGAAATTTCATTATTACTTGATTTGAATGAATTAGTTTCACCATAATATTGCTCACGGCTTATTAAATTACATCCAAGTAAAATTAAACCACTCATTGAAATAAAAGAGAACAACAAAACTAATCTAATTACAGAAATCATATTTTTTAGTATAATTTTCACCACGAATTTTTGTTTTTTATTGGACATTTATAAATTATTATAATTCTTAATATAAGTTTTTCTAGCTCATTGGGAATGATTCATTATAGTATTAGCAAAGAAATTAAATCTAGATACATTGTAATTTTAATATAATATAGAAATATCCTTCAAATTTTTTCATGTATCAAATTGAGAAATTAGATGATAAAAGTTTTTATATAAAAGCTATCGGCAGCTTTCCACCTCCAGTAGCAGAAAGATTCGTAAAAGAATTTAAGGAAAAGATTATAGATATTAAGGAAGGTCTTAGGGTTATTGTAGACATTACTGATGCTATTCTTCTAAATATAAATTCCATTGAAATAATCTTGAACTTATTACAGAGAGATAATGATAAACTTTATAGATCTGCGTTTATTATTTCAGGAAATCCTCCATTGAACGAGGAATTCAAATATCTTTTAGAAAAAGCAGAAAATCCGAAAAGAAAAGTAGTTTCTACTCTTAATGAGGCAAAGAAGTGGATAGGTGTTAGTAAAATTATAATCAGAAGAGATTAAGCTTATCTGTTAACTTTTTCACTAAATGCAGACACAAAAATTACTCCAAATATGATTACTGTTATTCCAATTATTTGGATAATTTCAATTTTTTCATTGAGTGCAATTAAACTTATGATAACTGCTAAAGAAATACTTGCAGAGGTATAACATGGGATTGTAATGTTAGCCTTCGCCTTTGTAAATGCATATTGGGTAAAAATAAGTGTTAACACTGCTGTTAAAAAAGTAATTAATATAAATATTATAGTTAAAACTGGATCAGGGATAGCTGTTATACGTTTTGAAACTGTTTGAAGGGCATTAAAAGTGCCTGCAGTAGTACCAATAATTAATCCAGCAGCAGCATAATCTTTCAATTTTGAAATAATAATGGCAATCATCTCAACTATTATAATTGGCAGTGAGAAAGCAAGCATTAATGTAAGGTTAAAGTCTTCTGCATAAATTTCTCCTGTATTTGGATTAAACACGTTTACAATGGCGGTTCCTATAATTATGAATATAATTCCTATAATTTGTATTTTATGAATTTCTTCATGTAATACATAATAAGAGAAAAGAATCAAAACCAATAATCCAATTCCTCCTAGAGGGGCAATAATGTTAATTGGTGCAAAAAATAAAGCAGCCCATTGGACAAAAAAATATGTTGTAGTTAAGACAGTCCCAAAAGCCCACGTACCAGAATGTTTGCTCTTAATTGACTTATCAATTTTTAGACCCTCAATTGCATATTTTTGGATTCCTTTTCCTAAGTAAAGCATAACATATGCCAGTATGCCTATAATTAAACCAATAAAAACCATAAATTCAGAACTCATAATTATGACCTAGTAGGAATTTAAATGAAAAAGAAATAAATAAATTTTGGAATAAAAGAAATACTAAATTTCCAATCTCTTTCTACATAATTCGATAGCACTTGGATTATTATCAGTTCCTATCCAATTCCTATTTAGCTTTTTAGCTACTGCTAATGTTGTACCTGTACCACAGAAAAAATCGGCTATTAAATCTCCTCCATTTGATGAGGCTAATATTATTCGTTCAAGTAATTTTTCAGGTTTTTGGGTAGGATATCCAAGATACTCTTTTGCTCGTGTAGCGGTTTGAAATGAATAAATATCGTTCCAAACGTCTCCAATTAAATTTCCTGGCCTTTCATCTAGATATTGTTTTCCTCCTCTTCTTTTTCGATACAAACGCCCATCTTCATCTGTATTTCTAAACATTTTTTTAATATATTCTTGATTATATGGAATATACTGTTTATTAAAGGTGAAATCATCTGAATTAGTATAGTAGAGTATTGTATCGTGCTGACGAACCCATCCCTTAACTTGGCTTTTAAATCCAGAAACGCTTCCTACATTCCAAATAATTTCCCGTCTAAAATTTTCTCGACCAAAAATTTTATCACATAAAGGCTTTAAATCAAAGATTGCACTGGCATCACAATGAAGGTAAAAGCTTCCTGTAGGTTTTAAGACACGATGCATTTCTATTGTTCTTAATCTCATAAATTCTAAGTAAGCTTCTAGGGATTCCCATTTATCTGAAAACTCTTCATAATCTACTCCACTATAAAAAGGAGGGTCAATATAAATTAAATCAATCAAACATGAATCTAAATTCTTTAGGAACTCTAAATTATCTGTTAAATAGACAGAATTGAGTTTCATAGGAGGATTAAATAGAATTGAAACTTTATTAATTTATTATGAGAAAGGAACGATTAAATAAGAAGTTCTTGGATGAATTCAAAAAATACAATTTTTCTAAAATTAATGAAGATCAAATTTATTTAGTAGGCTCTGCTCGTTTTAAAGAATATTTTATTAAAATTGAATCAATTTTACAAATAAAATATGAAAAAATTGTAAATATTTGTTCGATTGATGGATTATTAAATAAAGGGAAGTTCTCAGAAGAAGAATGGGAAAAACTTCAAATGATTGCATTGAAAAAATTACATTTTCAAGATGCGATTCTAATTTTAGATATAAAAGACTATATAGGTAAACATTCAATAGAAGAAATTGAATATTTTGAAAGGAATTTTAAGAAACCGGTTTATTATTTGTCAAAGCTAATTTAAGAAAGAGCCGTAAGCAGTTGTAAAAAATCATTAATTTGATAATCCCATCAGATTTTAAATCTATTTTTATCATATAGATATAAAGATTTAATTTATAAATTAAATTAATTTGTGTTAAGAATTAAGGGTTATTATTTAAAATGGAATTGTTCCAAGTATTTTGGGACGACCAGCAGAAACTTTTTTTAGAATTCAAAAAGGATAATGAAGAAAAAGAAATTTATACGCCTTATAAAATAAAATATTTAAATATTCATTTTGAAATATCAAAAATTCTAACACATGATATATTCCACAAACAACCTCCGATTATTATATCAATTAAAAAAATCTATCACTCAAATGAATATTTATCTTTTCCTATTGAATTAGATGATTTCAGAAATGCAAATGATCTTCAAATAAAACTATTACGCTTAATAATATTTTTAAAGAGCGGGCATCGTGTAGAATATATATTTACTGAAAAGCTTAATTTATCTGATGTTTGGCTTAATGAAGATTGTTATTTTGGTTACAATTTAGAAGATTTAAGTTCAAGAAATCGTTTTAGACAGACGATTACAAAAGAGAAATTGTATGAAGAGATTCAAAAAGATTATAAAAATAATAAAGAAAAGAAAACATTGGTTGTAGAAAAACAAAAAATAGAAAGTGTTATTGAAAACGATTCTTTAGTAGAAATGATACGAGAGAATAATGACACATTAAAAGTTATAGCGAATGAAC
The DNA here is from genome assembly GCA_049671145.1 of Promethearchaeia archaeon. Classification (GTDB taxonomy): domain Archaea; phylum Asgardarchaeota; class Lokiarchaeia; order Sigyniarchaeales; family SOKP01; genus SOKP01. Next base: position 8,518 of record JBATUM010000104.1, on the reverse strand, counting down.
TAAAAAATTTAACAACGGTAATAAAAAGTCTTTCTTTTAACAATCCAGCTCAGGGGTATCTCCCTCCAGGGCCACCTATGAGGAGAAGTAATGAACCTGGGATAGAGCGAATTAAAAGGCCTCCTTCAAGACCGATGATGATGCAAGGAGGATCATCAGTAAAAGTACTAGTGATTAGAGAAATGAAAGAAAAGTTCACAAAAGTTATTGAGAAAAATAATGGATTCAATATTAAAGATATTTTAAAGCCAATGAGTGAAGATGAGTTAAAAAATCTAACGCTTAATGAAGAAGAATTAAAGAAAAAAGAAGAAGAAGCAATTAAAAAACAAATTGAAAGATTTAAAAAAGAACAACAAAAAGAATTATCTTTAGATGATTTGATGGTACCAAAACAATAGATCAATTTTCGAAAAAAACTTATTATGATAAATGTTTAATTGACATGAAACATTAAGTAATATTTAGTGGAAGTTTTATACTGGAGGTCTTATTAGATTCTACTAAATTATTTTATTGGAACTGCTGGAAGTGGAAAATCAACATTAACAGGCGAACTAAAAGCTTATGTTTTAAATAGAAATCCTGAAATTTCTGCTATCACATTAAATCTAGATCCTGGTGTTAAAATTTTACCCTATAATCCTGATATTGATATAAGAGAATTTATTGTTCTTGAAGAAGTAATGACGGAATACGGATTAGGGCCTAATGGAGCAATGATATTAGCATCAGATTTAATGGTCAACTATTTAGATGAGGTAAAAGATGAAATTGATGAATATAATCCAGATTGGATTTTTGTAGATACTGCGGGACAACTTGAATTATTTGCTTTTAGGGATACCGGGCCTTTAATAGCAAGTTCCTTAGGATTTGGGTCAATCCAAAGAGCTGTATGCTTTCTTTTTGATTCAAATTTAGTGCTTAGACCAAATGGGTTCATTTCAACATTACTTTTGGCCGCATCAGTTCAATTTAGATTTAGGAGAATCCCTCAGATAAATGTGCTTTCTAAAGTAGACTTATTATCCGAAGAACAAATTGAAATGATTGTGAATTGGAGTCAAGATTTTAAAGCACTAGAGGATTCTACAAATGAACGTGAAAGTGGACTAATACGTGAATTGTCAATGTTGATTTCAGATGTTTTTGTGCAGATGGGATCTACATCAGAATTAATTCCTTGTTCTATTAAAGAAGAAAACGGACTTGATATATTATTTGGTTCAATACAAAGAGTATTTGACTCTGATAAATCACAATTTTATTAAATTTTCAATTCAACTTAATTACTATAGGAATTAAATTTAAGGCATTAAAATGAAAATTATTGGACCTATTGCGGGAATAGGCTCACGATTACGCCCTTTTACATTGAGTAAGCCTAAAGCATTCATAAATGTTGCTGGTAAAACTGTGCTTGAACATATATTAAATAAATTTGAAAATACGTTTGATTCAGATACAGAACTGATTCTAATAGTAGGATATAAAAAAAGGCAGATTATTGAATTTGTAAAAAAGAAATATAATTCAAGATTCAAATTAATTTTTAAAGAACAGATTCCACGTGGATATAACGATGATGTTCCATTCTTTTGGGGTTTAGCTGATGCAGTTTATTTGGCTTTTGACCGATTCGAAGGAATAACAGTTGATTCCAAAGATAAGGATAAGAGAGAAGGAGCGTTAATTTTCTTAGCAGACATGATTCCGATTGATGAATATTCATATATATTGTATCGTTATTTTGAATCCGATGTAGATGGAATTATAACAGTAATGGAAGTTCCTGAGGAAGATGCAAGTTCTTATGGAGTTGTTGTAGTTGATGAAAATTTTATTATAAAGAAACTAGTTGAAAAACCAAAAAAATTTGTCTCAAATTTAGCAATTGCAGGACCTTATGCTTTCTCGCACTCTGCTACAATTGCACTATTCAATAACATTAAAAAATATCTTGATCAAAGAAATGAAAATACTAAAGAAATTTATTTAACTGAAAGTATACAAGATTTGGTTGATAGTGGTTTTAAGATAGCTGCTGTTAACTTAAAACAAGGAATACTAGATTTTGGAAGACCTACTGAACTTCTAAATGGAAGTAAATACTTATTGGAACATTACTATACTAAGAAAGAGGAATATTCGCAGTTAAATATTACAATTGATAAATCTTTTATTAAAAATCCTGTTTTTATTGGAAAAAGTTCAGAAATTATTAATTCTGTAATTGGACCTTATGTTTCAATTGGAACTAGTTCAAAAATAGAAAATTGCATATTAGAAAATTGTGTGATTGAAAAAAATGCTACTCTAAGAAATATCATATCTGGAAGCTCAATTATAGGAAGTAATGTTCACGTAGAAAAAATTAGTAAAGACAATTTAATAATTGGTGATAAAAGTATTTTCTAGAGATAAATATATCTGTTTTAAAAAAAATTGAAAATTGAGAATTTTAAAAAATATTATTAACTTCTTTAAAATATAATTATCTTGAGATAAAAATAAAATTTAATGAAATCAAGTTTTAAGTGATCTTTTATGCCATATAATATTGCTTTTGATGTTGCACATAAGCCGAGAGGTAAGTTAGATGAGAATCTAAATGAATTGCGAGATTTCCTCAATGCAAATGAATTTACATGTTATAATTATTTAGAAACTCCGGTTACGCAATTCTCTTTAAAGCCATTTGACATTCTAGTATTTGTATGTCCTGATTTTGCTAAAATTTCCTCTATGGAAATAACAGAAATAGTTAATTGGGTAAAAGAAGATGGTGGAGGATTACTCTTGTTATCCCATGCTGGTGGTGATAAAGGCAGAAATAGCAATTTAAGTGAGCTGAGTCAACAATTTGGGATGGCTTTTGAGAATGATCAAGTTTTAGACGAGACTTATAATCTAGGAATAGAAAACATGCCAATTATCACTTCATTCATTCCGCCACATCCGATTACGAGTGGCATCAATTCTTTATGTTTTCGTTCTGGATGTTCTCTTACAGTTCTAGGAAGTGCTTTTTCTATAGCATCCTCCAATGACACATCAGAACCATTTTCTACACCAATAATTTGTGTTTCTGAAGTAGAAATGGGCAGAGTCTGCACGATTGGAAGTTATGAAATGTTTCGTGATAATGTAGGTGGAGGATTTGGCTATGAAGACCACCCTAATTTAGTTTATAATCTTTTTAATTGGCTAATATCCGATTACAGAATGGATCTACGATCAAAAGGACAGATTCCTGTGATTGCACCACAGACAGAAATAAGCTCTGTTCAATCACCTGATTATGTTTCGGAAACAACTGATTCAGCCACAATTGATAATACACCATTAGATATCGATTTTTCATTAAAAATCACAAGGAAAGAAGAATTAATCGAACTACTAAAGATTTTTCAGAATCAAATTAATAGGATTCAAAGCACGATTGATAAATTAATAATCTCTTTAGGGGGGTCAAGTAATCTTGCAACTGGAATAATAAAATCGAATATACCACCTCCTCCTGATACAATAGAGAAAAAACCAAAAGTTGAGCAAGATCTGGGAATATTAGAACCTTCTAAAGAGATGACTCTTACAGATTTACCTCCTAAGCCTAGTCAACTAAAAGAGAATGCTGAAGATGTCTTTATAGGATTACCTATTGAAGAGAAAGTTGATTTAAAACCAGTTCCCAAACTTAAGCCTAAGAAAAAACTAAAGAAAAAAGATCTTAAAACTGAAAGGGACGCTTTAGAAAGTAAACTAAACTCAGTACATAATCTATTGGACTTTATTGAAAAGAAGCATAAGGCGGGAACAATTGATAAAAAAGATTACGATAAAAGAATCAATCAACTAAGAGCCGATATTAAAAAAACAAAAGAAAGAATTGATGCGATAAACAATTTATTATAACATTTTTTCAAAATATCTATAATCCTTAATTCTTTGGCTTAAACTCATTAGGAATTTAGGCACATACTTATTGATAACAAGAATAGTTGAAAACAGATAAGTTTGTTTAGAAATTGTAATTATCTAAATTGTAATTAGGCAGAATGGTTATGATCATGTTCACATGAGCCATTACAACTCATTCCTATTTGAAAAGGATTTGCAATAGTATCGGGAGTTAATCCTGTTTCAATCAGTTTGAGATTTAAGTTTAGTAATTTTCCAGCTAAAGGAGGATTCATGTCTACCATTACATAATCATCTTCGACGTATATTATCCAACCTGGAGATGTCATTCCATTCAATCCAATTACTTCTATTATTTTTCCAATTTTTATCACCTTATCAGGAGGAAACTGTTCTTTCGGTATTTTTTCAACAAGTAGAGGGTCAAATTTACCAAAAGCTTCTTCTGGCTGAAGTATAATTTCTTTTATTTGACCAATTTCCATACCAATAATTGCATTTTCAAATCCACGAAAAACCTGTCCAGCGCCTACTTGAACTTTAATTGGGCCTCCATTACTAATTTCACTTGAATCAATTAGTATCCCCTTATCATCAGATAAGACATATTCAACCTTTACCACATCTCCATGTTTTACTCCCATGATTATCACTTTTTTAGAATGATTCTAATTAGATTAAGAATATTGTATTTAAGATTTAATTGTTTATAAAATAAAGATGAAAAGAAACTATTTGTTTATACTAAATAATGAATTTTAAAAAAAATCATAAAAATTAAAATTGCTTTTTAAAAGTTTATTTTAATGATCTTCACACCCACATCCACATGCACCAGGAGGATCTGGCTCACAACCAATTTCTACAATTTTAATTTTAAAATTTAATACTTTTCCTGCTAATGGATGGTTCATATCAATTGTAACGAATTCATCATCCACTTCTATAATTCTTGCAACGGAGCAACTTCCATCAGGAGCATCAATCCTTAATAACATCCCTGTTTCAGGTTCATTATCTTTTGGAAATTGATTACGCTCTATTTTATGCTTTAATTGTGGATGAAATTCTCCATAAGCCTCTGAGGGTTGAAGTTCAATAGAAAACTCATCTCCTAGTTTTTTACCAATAATAGCATTATCAAAACCAGGTATGACATGTCCAGCTCCAACTTCAAATTTTAAAGGAGTACCCTCACTTAGTTCAGTGCTATCAAAGATTGTGCCGTCCTCTAGTCGTCCTTCATATTCAACTTTTATTATCTCGCCTTTTTTAATTGACATAGTAATCTTTATTATATTTTCTAATTATAATAAAAGAAAGAGATTTTATTATTGAATTGTTTATAAATTAAAAAGATATGTAAACTAGTTTTTATAGCAACTTCTTAGCTTTTATAGGCTGATTTTGTTCGAGTTAAAAAAAAAAATCGGAAGCTATTGAAGTTAAAGAATAATTTTTAACTTTTAGAAAATCCACCATGATGAAATTCTATTTTAAAATCAGAAATTTTTTTCTTTAAGCAATATTCCTTAATCTTTTCCTCAATTATATCCCACCGTGAATGGTTAACTCTGAAATCTTGATATATTGGTAATAATTTAGAATATCGAGCCTTTATTATGTTCATAATACGGGGAATATTATGCGGGCGAAAATTTAAGTTTTCAAACATAAAACCATCTGAATAATCAAATGCTTCTTCAATAATTTCTTGGAAATCTGTTAATTCTGGAAAAAAGGGTGAAATAAAAGTATACGTCTTAATATTATTTTTATGAATTTCTTTCAATGCATTTAATCGTTCTAATGGCCTTGAAGCCCCTGGTTCAATTATTTTAGCAAGCTCTTTATCTAAAGTATTTATTGAGATGCCTACTTCTATATTTTCAAATTTCTTGAATAAATCGATATCCCTTACGACAAATTTAGATTTGGTAAGAATAGAAATTTCAGCCTCCGTTCCGATGAGTTTTTTTAATATTTTTCTTGTATTTTGATATTTTAATTCTAAAGGGATATAAGGATCTGTTACTGAACTTAATAATATTCTTTTTCCATTGAATCGCTGAGGTTTTATTTTATCATAATCATAAGTTTTTACATCTAAAAACTGACCCCATTTGTCACCTTTATGATTAGTAAATCGTATCATAAATTCAGCATAGCAGTAAATACATCCATGTTGGCAACCAATATAAGGATTAATTACAAAATCTATACTTGGGATATTGCTTTTAGTTATAATATTTTTAGCTTCTTTATATTGAATTTTCACCATTAAAATAATTCTATTCTTTATTAGTTGAATACTAATATATTTAAAAAAAGGTGAAATAAAGATTTTATTTTATTATATCGGTAATAAAGCAAGTTTCAATAATCTTAACGCCCTTGATTTGGCTGATCTTCTCTTCTATTAAGGGATTAAACTGTTCTATTGATGGGATTTCTACTTTAATAAAGAGCCCGCAATCACCACTGAGCCTCCAGATATCCGTAATTTCTTCAATTTCTATTAAGTCTTTCATAATAGTTTTTATCTCCTTAAAATCAGGTTCAATTTTTACTGTTGCTCGTGTTTTTGGTTTAGAATTAATTGTATATTCAATTGTGTATTTCTTAATTGTTCCATCCTCTTCTAGTTTCTTAACTCGTCGCCTAACTGTTGCTTCCGTTTTTCCAACTCTCTGACTTATATCATTAAAAGAAATTCTACTGTTTTCTTTTAACTCTTCTAGGATCTTTAAATCAATTACATCCATGATAAAATCTATTTAAATATTATTTTTCAATTTTACATATTTTAATTATTAATTGTGATAAATTAATATATATTTTTTTTCTTTTTACTATTATATTATAATATAATTATTTCGCGCTTTCTTCATTTTGTCGATAAAAAAAAATATTATGTTTAACTTCTATCAATAATTTAATATTTTTTCAGATTTTCAATAAATTCAATGAAATTAAATAATTTTGTATGAATTTTAAGTAATTTATTTTTCAAAATTACATTATCAATTTAAGAAAAAATTCATTAACATTCAAATTTTCTAGAAAAATATGTCGGATCTATTCCTTGGATTAGATTGCTCAACTCAATCATTAACTACAATAATAATTAATTTTGAATCTAAGGAAATAGAGTTTACCAATAGAGTGATTTTTGACAAAACTCTACCACATTACAATACAAAAAATGGTACTTATCTTTTTAAGAATGGTGTTGTACATTCAAATCCTCTTATGTGGGTTGAAGCATTGGAATTATCTTTTGAAAATTTAGTAGATAATGGACTTGCAATAGAAGAGATAAAAGCAATTTCAGGTTCAGGCCAACAACATGGAACAGTATATTTAAATAAAAATTTTACAGAAGTACTGCAATCATTAGATTCTAAATTATCATTAAAGGAACAATTAAAAAATGTATTATCAAGGGGAACTAGCCCTATTTGGATGGATTCTAGCACTTCAAAACAATGTGAAGAAATACGGAAAGCCTTAGGGGGATTAAAATCAACAATCACAATCACAGGTTCAAATACTTTTGAAAGATTTTCTGGTCCCCAGATAAGAAAATTTTATCAAGAAGATCCAAATGCCTATGCTAAAACATCAAAAATTCACCTTGTGAGTTCCTTCCTATCTTCATTGCTATTAGGTAAAAATTCTCCAATAGATCATGGAGATGGTGCTGGTATGAATTTAATGAATATAAGAACAAAAGAATGGGATAATAGAGCGTTAAAAGCCACTGCTCCAAATTTAAAGGAGAAGTTACCTCCTCTGTGTAAATCTTATGATATTATGGGTAACCTATCCTCTTATTTTGTTGAACGATATGGGTTTTCTCCGGAAACATTATTAGTTGCGTGGTCCGGGGATAATCCTAACAGTTTAATCGGTATTGGGCTTACAGAGAAAGGAAAAGTAGGTATTAGTTTAGGAACGAGTGATACTTATTTTAGTTATATGAAAAATTTAGCTTATGATTTAAGTGGAGAGGGTCACGTTTTTGGAGCACCCACAGGAGATTATATGAGTTTGATTTGCTATAAAAATGGTTCTTTAGCAAGGGAAAAAATAAAAGATAAGTTTAAGCTTACGTGGGAAAAATTTTCAGAAATATTGAGTCAAACACCACCAGGGAATCATGGAAAAATTATGCTCCCTTATTTTTTCCCTGAAATTGTGCCACTTGTATTAAAACCAAAGATTTATCGTTTTGGGTTTGATGAAAATGATTTAGAAGGCAATATTAGAGCAATAATTGAAGCACAATTTCTTTCCATGAGGCTTCATTCGGAATGGATTGAAGAGAAACCGAAAGAAATATATGCAACCGGTGGTGCTTCTGAAAATAGAGAAATTTTACAAATAGCTGCAAATATTTTTAATTCAGACCTACGAATTTTTAAGAGTTCGGATTCAGCAGCATTAGGAGCTGCATTAAGAAGTGTAAAATCCTATTACTCTCTTGAAAAAGAAAAAACATGGTCAAGCATAGTTAATGAGTTTATAGAGATCCAAAATATTGACCTTATAAAACCTTTATCAGAATATAAAGAACTATATGATGATATGC
>JBATUM010000103.1:0-5538 GCA_049671145.1 Promethearchaeia archaeon | reverse complement strand
GTAATAGGTTTTGAAAGGTTTCAATCAAAATTTCCTAAATGTGGTGGAAATGTTAATATTGCTGTACTAACGCCAAGAGAATTTATGTTTCTTAATAAAGAAAATGGTAATTTGTTTATTTAATGTCTTAAGACAAAATTATCGTGAAATAACCGCATTAATCAAACAAAATTTTTACTTATATAATCAATATTTTTATACATCTTTGTAATTATTATTATGGAAATACCCTTTCAACATGAATTAAAGTTTATATACAATACTTTTTTTAATAACAAGGTATGCTTTTATTTTCAATTCTATTTCTAATATTAGGTTTTTTTGGGTTGTATTTTGGTGCTAAGTTTATCATAATTAGCCTTGAAAATATAGCAGATCGCTTAAATATTAGTCATATAATGGTAGGGTTAACAATTTTATCGATTGGGACTAGCTTACCTGAAATTGCAGTAAGTATAATGGGGGCTATTGATAAGATTTTGGGTATTGATCCTAACATTGATGGAATAGTTATAGGAAATAAAGTTGGTTCTTTTATGACTCAAATCACTTTGATTATTGGAATTTTAGCAGTAAGCAAACCAATCTTCGTTAGTAAATGGGAATTGAGAAGAGAAGGTCCTATGCTCGTTATTTCTGTATTGATCTTTCTTGTGTTTTCCCTTGATGGCGTCCTTTCTCAGTTTGAAGCACTATTAATGATAATAATATATTTTATCTATCTAATTTTCGTAATTTGGAGTGAGAGGCGTTTACAAAAAATTAAACTAGAATCTACTTATATTGAAAAAGAACGTTTAGATGCTGTATTTTTTGAACCAGTTAAGAGCCCTCGTAAACCATCATCAACACCTAGAGATATAGGCACTTTTCTTATTGGGCTTATTATATTAGTAATCGCAGCAGAGATCACATTACTTTCAGCGCATGATTTATCAAAAGAATTTCATATTCCTGAGAATGTAATTGGAATTTTAATTGTTGGATTTGGCACAAGTTTACCGGAACTTGTTGCTGACTTAACCGCTATTAGGAGAGGATCATTCGGAATCGCGGTAGGGGATATTTTAGGTTCCAATATATGCGATATTTTATTAGCCACAGGATCAGGTGCAATAATAATTAATTTTAATGTTCCCCTGATAATTCTGGTTTTTGATATACCTGTTCTATTCTTGGCGTTATCATTAGCTATTTATTTCTTATGGACTAAGAAAACACTTAAAAGATGGGAAGGAGGTCTATTAATCGGATTTTATGGCGTTTATGCAATTTTAAAATTAGTAATGTTTCAAATTTAAACTGCTCCATTTTTTTTAAAAGATACAGAATAATACACTCATAAATTAGACTATAAATGATCAAAATAGCTTTTGTTAAGGATTCGTGAAATAACCGAATAATAAGATGTAATTTAAATGTCCTTTGATTTCTCATCCAATATTTTGTTAATAACTTTTTTAAAAACCTCATAAGGTTGAGCTCCAACAATTAGCCGATCTTCAATTAGAAAAGTAGGAACTCCATTTATTCCATACCTTCTCAATTCTTTTAAGGATTGTTGTACAACTTTGAATGGATCATCCGTATCCAAATAATTTTCTATCTCCTTTTTATTTAGTCCAACTGATTCAGCAAGATCTAATAATAAACTTTTATCTCCAATATTTTTTCCTTCTAACCAATAAGCTTCTAGCACTAATTTATGAAACTCTTCAAATTTCCCCTTTTTCCGCGCAAACTCAGAAATATAGAGAGCTAATCGTGAATTTGGTAATTTTTCTGAAAACTTAAGCGTTAAACCATCCTGATCCGCAAGACGTTTAACATTAGCGAACGCCATCTCTAAATATCCCTCAGGAAATGGTAAATCCTCAGCTAAAGCGCCCTCTTTTGGCGTTTCTGGATGAATTTCAAACGGTTTCCATTCAATATCCAGATTATACTCTTTTTTAAGTTGTTCTATGCGATGATACCCGATATAGCAAAATGGACAAATGTAATCCGAATAAGCTATTACTTTTAATTTTGGTTGACTCATATATAGGTTTAAGAAGAAAAGACAATCTTTTATACTTTATTCAATTAAAAAGTAAGAATTATAGGTGAATAACTTTGATAATTTTTCATTGCTTTTTCTTTTTGTTCTTCTATTTTGTTCATTATAATTATCGGAACTAAAGAAAAACTGGTCTATGCAAGTTTATTAAACAATATTTCACTTTTTTAAAATATGAAAGTACAAATAATGACTGATACTAAGTTTGGAAATGGAAAATTATTAGCAGAAGCTCTTAAGGCAGAGTTTTCTAATGAAGTTAATGTTAACGTTGCTGATGTGAAGGATGTATCTCCTAAAAGCATTGCTGAAGATGTTCCTGATGCAATTATTTTAGGAGGAGCCATACGAATGTTTAGAGGAGGGCCAAAATCGCAGAAATGGTTAAATGAACTAAATAAAATATTGGAAAAGGCTCGTAAAAAAATTCAATATGGGACTGGTTTTTTAACCCACGCAATGCCAACAGACAAAGTAAAGGGATTTGCAAAGAAGTATTTGAATAAAATAGAAAAGACATCGATAGTTGAAAAGACCTACTACGAGTTATTAACCGCCCGAGTTAAAGACCAAAAGGGTCCGATCCTTCCTGAAGAAATGGAAAAAGCGAGAGGTTATATCAAGGAATTTATTGAATGGTTGAAATAATGACAAACATATTTCATTTTCCATAATTTTTTCCAATCTCAAATGCCGGCGCGAGTTTTTCACCAACTCTCCAATAATTATTTAGCGAATACGTATATGTTTTAAATTTTGCAATATCTGGTATTCCTTCTGTTAAATAATCCTCATCTGCATAGGCATTAACTACTTTTCCGATAAAAATTTCGTGACCTTTCTCGATCTCCACTAATTCCCTTATCTTAAAGGATTTGATCACCTTACATTCAAGATTTAACGGTGATAAACTTACCATAGGGGCGGTTTTGAGATCTCCATAGAAAACATCAAATACTTTTGATTTATCTTCCTCTTTTCCTGATACTATACCGCAATAGTCTATCTTTTCTGCTAAATCTTCAGTAGGTGTGTTAACGCTAAATGTTCTATTTTCCTTAATACCAATATTAGTATAATGAGTTTCCCAAGAAGCTATTGAAATTAATGGAGGTTGACTTTCGACGATACCAGCATATGCTAGGGTCTCAAAGTTTGGTTTTCCATTCACATTAGCCCCAATAAGTACAACTGGCATAGGAAATAAATAAGCACTCGGTTGAATTTTATTTTTATTCATCTTATTTTTACTCTGAGTTTTATAAATTCAATAGTATATTTTAACATAAATAGATAAAATTAATGAACTACAAATAAAGTTCGAATTAATACTTAATGTTTTAAAATTATATATATTCTCACATGTTCAAATTGATAATTACAAATTAGACTAGATATGATTAAAATAGCTTTTTCCTAAGGGTTCGTGAAATATTAACATTAAATAACGTTGATTAACATTAAATAACTAAGCTGAATCTCCATTTTATTTATTAATTTTAATTTATAATAATTCTTTAAAGAGTTTGATTTTATAATAGTAGATGCAATTCGACGTAAATTACAACTGTTATTATTAGATATCTTTCTTAAGAGGTTTAATATATACATATATGCATGGAAAACTTATTAGTAGCGCTAGTTAATTACGATTTAACCACCAAAGAATATGAACCTTGTAGAATATTAAACCTTGGTGATGACATACATAACTGCTAGGTAGCATTTCATATTATTCAGTAATTATATTTATAAACATTTTATTCTTACCAAACTTGATTAATTTTTTAGATGAATATTTTTGAATGATTTTTCAGCAAATGAGAAGGAAGGAAAAGAAGATTTATTAAAGCTAGCAATAAGTAACATTAGTTCTTTTATGAAAGCGGGTAGATTAGAGATTGAGAGGAAATACCTTCCAGAAATTGTGAGTCTTGACCTATTAGAATTAAGTAAGGATGGACTTCCAACACTAAAATCGTACGTGGAGCGTGAATTTAAGGTAAGAAATATTATAGTATTTAGATTTGATACTAGGATAATATTTTATAAAGAATCTGATTTAACCATGAGACAGTTCGGAAAACAGGGGTTAGACACTAAAAGTTTTGATAACATTTTAAGCAAGATTATAAAGTCAGAAAGTGGAATTAAAAAAGTAATTTTGGTCGATAGAACAGGTTTAACTATCGCAAGTGTGTCTAAATTTAGTTATTTTCCCGCTGATGTCGATGGAACAGGAGCAATTGCGAGTGCTGTTTTCTGTGCATCGGGAAAACTAGGAGAGAATCTTGAAATTGGAGATTTAAAGATTGTTACCAGCGAATTTTCGGGAGGAAAGATATTTGCGATAAGTTGTGGTCCTAAGGGAGTACTCACTCTTATCTCAGACCCGGATATCAATATCGGGTTAATTAGATTAATCCTAAAGCCATCTGGAGACGAATTAAAGGAAATTCTTGATGATTTCTTGTCTGATATACCAGATGATGATAATCACCGTAGGGATCCCCGCTCTGCAAGTGCTGCTGCACTTGTAGACTTTTAATAAAGAGGAAGTATTTTATTGGATCATATTAAAATTACTTTTTATTAGCTTTTCTTTGCTTGATTAGATAATAAACAAGAGCACCTATAAAAGCCCAAAAAAGGATACCAATTATCCAACCTATCATTATATCAAGAGCAATAGCGCCATATAAGAAAGAAAACGCCGCAGCCCATTCCAAGATGATATAAGGAACATGAGTACTCAGTTTTGACCGAAAATCGATTTTGAAAACTCTATCAAGTAAAAATTCTGCCACGAGATATAAGAGGATTAAAATGAGGTAAATAATGAATCTCAGATCTTTTCCAATTACGATATAATTTATCAAAATAGCGATAATAGGAAATATCAGTACTGCTAGGATCACGCCAATGATTAAAACAGTCTTCATTTTCTTATTGGCCATTAATAATAACGCACTAATCATCGAAATGAAAAAAATAAAGCCTGAAATGATAAAAATCCAATCAAATAAATCCATAATCATCACACCAATAGTGCAAAATTAGCTATTTATAGCTGCTAATGCTACATCCTTTTTAAATACTAATAGTTATTATTGTATTAATATGGTGCCCTATCTATACTTTCTTAGGAAATGTCCTCAATCTTAGAATAGTCTCATCCCCCTTAGCCCAGTTCTTCAGATTAGCCAATCTTTCACCATGATCACCATGTTCAGGATGATCGAATGCTTGTTGAAGCTCCGTACAAGGTAGATCTGGGCAAAAACCACAATGAAGATATCCTTTACCATAACAACATTTTGCTACGCTGCATTCTCCATAGAACATCTCACCTTTACATCGTTGGCATCCCAAGCAGTTACTTTTCTCTTTCCATTCGCATATCCCACAATATGCTCCACACATACCTATTAGTTCTTTATCCATTAGTCAATAACACTTCTTTTAGTTATTATTGGGTA
>JBATUM010000102.1:0-34474 GCA_049671145.1 Promethearchaeia archaeon | reverse complement strand
AGTCATCCGTAGGTTCAAGTTCTAAGGCTTTTTCATATTGTTTAATCGCTTCGTTGTATTTTTCCATGTGAAAATAAACATTTCCTAACTTATTCCAAATGGACGCTCGTTTTGGATTAACTTCCAAAGCTTTATTAAGATATTCAATTGCTTTATCGTATTGTCTTAATTTATCATAAGTTCCTCCTACATTCGAAAGATAGAAGTCATTCGTAGGTTCAAGTTCTAAGGCTTTTTCATATTTTTTAAGCGATTCGTTGTATTTTTCCATATGAAAATAAACATTTCCTAACTTATTCCAAATGGAGCCTCGTTTTGGATTAACTTCCAAAGCTTTATTAAGATATTCTATTGCTTTATCATATTGTCTTAAAGCATCATAAGCGTCTGCTATATTGTCAAGATAGACGTCATTCGTAGGTTCAAGTTCAAAAGCTTTTTCATATTGTTTAAGCGATTCATTGTATTTTTCCATGTGATAATAAACATTTCCTAACTTGTTCCAAATGGATGATCGTTTTGGATTAACTTCCAAAGCTTTATTAAGACATTCAATTGCTTTATCGTATTGTTTTATCTTATCATAAGCTCCTCCTACATTCGAAAGATAGAAGTCATCCGTAGGTTCAAGTTCTAAGGCTTTTTCATATTGTTTAATCGCTTCGTTGTATTTTTCCATGTGATAATAAACATTTCCTAACCTATTCCAAATGGTAGATTGTTGTGAATTAACTTCCAAAGCTTTATTAAGATATTCAATTGCTTTATCGTTTTGTTTTAATTTATCATAAGTGTTACCTATATTGTCAAGATAGTCGGCAATCGTAGATTCAAGTTCAAAGGCTTTTTCATATTGTTTAATCGCTTCATTGTATTGTTCCATGTGAAAGTAAACATTTCCTAACTTATTCCAAATGGATGATTGTTTTGGATTAACTTCCAAAGCTTTATTAATATATTCAATTGCTTTATCGTATTGTTTTAATTTATCATAAGCTCCTCCTATATTCGAAAGATAGAATTCACTTTTCTTGAAAATCTCATGGGCTTTTTTATAATACATTATTGCATCATTGTAATTGTTTTGACCATAGCTGAGATTTCCCAATCCATTCCAAATTTCAGGATTTGTAGCATTAATTTCCAGTGCCTTTTTAAAAGTTTCCGTTGCCTCATCGAATCTTTGAAGTCTATTATAAGTATTTGCTAGACTTGTATAGGCATTTACATCTTTTGGGTCAATTTCAATGGATTTTTTGTACATTTCGATTGACTGTTCATATTCTTTTTTCTCAAAATGAATATGTCCAAGACCAGTCCAGCCCCAACTTGATCTGGTATTAGATTCTTTACGAATATTAAGGAAATCACTGATTTCATCTTTGGGATTTAATTTAGTCGTTTTTTCATAACATTCTCGAGCTTTTTCATAATCCTTTCTAGATCTAAATAGATCTCCAAGGCCTGACATTGCATCAGTATTCATATCGTCTAATTCAAGAGCTTTCTCGAAACATTTCTTTGTTCGTTCATAATCTTTTAATTTAAGGTATGAAAAACCCATATTAGACCAGAGATAGGATTCAGAATCATTTAACTGTAATAATTTTTGATATGTTTTAATTGCATCCTGTTCTTTTCCTAACATTGAATATAGCAAAGCTTGGGTGTTTAATACTACTCCATTATTAGGGTTGAATTCAAGAGCAAGATTAATATATTCCCTCGCTTTATCCGTGTTGTATAAACAATAATTAATATAAGCAATATCACTTAGTGCAAATTCGTTTTTAGGATTGTTTTGCAGTGCCTCTTCTGCAAATTTTAACGCTTCATCGTATTGCGATTTATACTTCCGAATTCCTCCCAAACTCAAAAGTAAATGTTCGTTTTTTGGATTAATCTTGTATAACTCATCAAGGATTTTGGAAGCATCATCATATTTCTTTTCTCCTTTTAAAACCTCACTTTTTAACAGACGACCTTCAAATGAATCTGGGTCACGTGTTAGGATATAATCAATAAAATTTTCCGCAGATTTATAATCATTGATTTCTAAATAAAGGTGTCCAAGCACAATAGCTCGATTATTACTCGGTTTAACCGATTCAATTTCTTTTATTAAATTCTCAATATATTTCTTACCAAAACCAGGTCGCCATAACCAATTTGATATAATAAAAGGATCTTCTACAATTTGATCAATAATAGCATGAATCTTGTCAACTATGGTCGTAGATTCTAGCTTCTCTGAGGATTTATCCAAATCCTTTGGTAGATTCTCCTGCACTAACCTATAAATCTGATTAAAGGTTTCATCAAAGTCCAGAAAATTAAACTCAACACCTCTGTTTGGCCCAATTAATGAAGGGATATGCTCTAATTTATGGTAAACGGGGATTATGACTCTGCCATGATAATCTGCAGCTGTCCATTCCTTCATTTGTGCTTCAGATTTCTCCGTTCTTTTAGAACAAAATAAAAGCACCATATGACATTTCTCAAGACTTTCATTCATGAATTGGATCATATTTCCCGTTGCGTCCTTATGCCAATACATAACTTCTTCAATCTCGGGTTTTCCACGTAATAAATCCGCGATTTTTTCAATTCGAAAATCCTCCAGCTCTTTCAATAAATAACTGATAAATAGCTTAACTCCCATATTTAATCATTTTTATTTTTGATATAAATTTCTGATCTTATTGATGATTCTTATCTATATTAATCTTTTTCATAGATCATTTAAAATGGAGATTTTTGTTTTTGTAGATTTGAATAAATTTGTCAATTGGTATTTGAGTATTGTTAAAAATTAATAGTTTATACGCTATTAACTTCAGATTTCCTTGTTTTCAGGCAATTGCTTGAATAAAATTAAGTTAGGAATCCCTTGCTGTTCTTGTCATAATAATTTTCTTAAATAAAGTTAATATTGCCTACCAAACTTCTTAATTCTTCTGGTTCATGACCTCGTTCTCTTAGTAATTTTTGTATGCTCGTGGAATCAAGCCCGTATAAAATATCTTCTTGATTTAGTTTTGAAAGTTCAATTCCAAGGTTATCTGGTAAAGATTTATCAGTATCAAGGACATCTTTAATTTCATATAATCGTGGTAATAATTTATTTTCCAATCGTTCACGTAAATTTCTTGGTATTGGATATGCCGCCACAGTAAGATCGACGCACTCAACTATTCCTTTTAGTTGTTGGATGTTCATTCTTGCCACAGCATATAACATACCTTCTATTATTTGGTCTTTATTGATAAAAAAGATATCTCCTTCATAAGAATTACATTTAAGGTTTTTAAGAATCATTAAACAAATCTCTTTATTGAATTTCTTATTCATTTAAAAATAACAAGGCTATAAATATTTAAGCTCTAAGGTTTGATTCTTTCAAATAAAAAAAAATTAATAATTTGGTTTTGGAAAGTTAAATTTCTTTCTGAACTTTTGTTCATTGTATACTTTAACTCCTAAGATATTTTTCATATAATTCAACCCATCAGCGTGTCCTTTATCATTAAAGCCCGCACACAGATCTCCACATACATATACGTTTCTAAATTCATGTACAACTTTTAATTCAAAAGTTAGCAATTTCAATTTCACGTTTGTAATAACTCCAAATATTCCAATCTTAGCAAGCTCATTTGAACTATTATTATTATCTATTATAGTTTTTAAAACGTGTTCGAGATTTGTATCACTAAAGGAGCTAAGACTGTTTGAATTGATGACTTGGTTAAATGTTTTAAATTTTTCAATATAATCTGCTAATGGAAGTATAAATTTAGCACCATGAGACCCTTTTATGCAATGGATTCCAAAATTAATTATTTCATCTCTTTGACTCACTCCAGTTGGATCATGCCAATCTCTCAAATGAATGAACTCATATACATCTCTGCTTTCAGCCCTATTACTTTCAGCACCTTTATTCATCAGATCAGTAATGAAGTTAGTTAATTTATCTTTATACCATAGTCTTTCTGATTCTTGGACATCAACATGAACCCTATGGTCATAATATTTAAAGAATTTATGGTATGAATGTAAGATTTCTCTCGATTTCGTATCTAGTACATTAGTTTCCATCCACTTTTCAATCCATTTTAAGAAACTATTAATATTTTTTTCTTCATCAGTTCTTCTTTTATCTCTAAAGAATTCCATCCATTTTTCCTCACATAATTCGTAGTCGATCTTCCAAGGTTCTTCAGGAGTATCCTGTTTAATCTTTTCTATATGCTTATTCTCAATAAAATCATTTTGAAGAGAATTTGTTATAATTATGTACAAATTTTGTTTTTCACTACTATTGCTTGACAAAACTTATTCCCCTCTTTCTATTTTTATTCCTTTTCTTCTATATCTTCTTTTTAATGTTCTATATTTTCCTTTTTTAGTAAAAATCAAAATAAATGCAAGTATGATTAGAAAGCTAATAAAAAGATTTAAACCAAATAGAATCATTCCAATAATTGATGTCAGATATGCTTTTTCGAAAACATCTTTGTATAAAATTAAAATACTTATTATTGTAAACACGAAATCAAGTGCTACTATTGCTGCTAGATAATTATCCGTGATTCTTCCTATCTTTGGTCTTATTCCTTTTCCTATTTGTATATGAATTTTTGGCGTGATTGGAGAATGGAAGTTATTTCTATAGGCTTCAAATAAATTAATATCATCAGGCTCAGCCTTATTAGATTCTAATGGATTTAAACTTTCAGTAAATTCTAGAGCTTTTTTTCTTATAGAAATTTCCGCTAATTTATCTGTACTATATCTTTCGTCTAATTTAAAAATGCAATATGAATAATAAAATCTATTTCGAATATCGGTGTATGGTTTATATTTATCTAATGATTTATTTGGATGTGTTAATATTTTAAGAAAATTTTCCTTAGATAACTTGAAATCTGTAAATATTAATTTATCTTTATCTCCTCGATTATCTTCAACATCTAAAATAACAGCCTTTAATAAAGGAATAAAGGTAGTTGGAACATTATCTAGGACCATTAAGAATCTAATTTGTGATTGAATTCGGTCTTTAAGAATAATAAATGGGAGAAATCCATCTTCCTTAATGATAAAATTGGTAATTTCAATAAATTTTGCGTTTTCTATTTCATTGTCTATATTTGTTGTTAGAAATAGTTTAAATCCCCATGATAATTGAGGAGGATTATGGAACATTTTATTAGCGCTAAACCAATAATTTTCATAATTTGTTCTTACACTTTCAATATATTGTTTTTGAGCATCATCATCATCTTCAAACTTAACAAATGATGGTATAAACAGTGCTCCTAATTTCCATGGATTATATCTATCAGAGTTGGATATTAGTCTTTTTTTTATTTCTTTATATATTTCTTCTAAGGACTCTTCATTTTCCATTTCTTTCTCTGCAATTTGTTTCAGATTTTCGGCATATATTTGTTCGTAAAGCTTAGGATGGGTATTTTCCATATATTTGAGTTGTTCACAAAAATGCCATAACCGCCCATAATTCCTAAGAATTAAGATTCTATTTTTCTTTATAGCAAAAATATGTTGATCATTCGGAGAAAGTAAAATTTGCCTTAAAAAATCTAACCCAGAAGAATACTTTTGTTCTTCATTTACATGGATATCTCTTATCATAATCTGATTATCTAAATCCCATATTTTAATTGAGTTATCTTTTGAAGCTGCTATTAAAAATTCATTATTTTTTTGAATATCTATTGATACGATTTCTTTAGTAGGCCCAGATAATTCAAATAAAAACTGATTTTTTTTGAGATCCCACACTTTAATAATATTATCTAAACAGCCAGATGCTAATTTATTTCCATTATCAAAAATTTTTATGCAAGTTATACCGTCTTCATGGGTCCCAATTTCAGGTTCAAGCCTCTCTCCTTTTTCTAAGTCCCATTTATAAATAGTATTATCATTTGAACCCGTGATCAATAACTTTTTATCATCATTAATAAATAAGTCAAATGCTAAGATCCATTCATCTTGCGAAGGTTTAAACTTTCGAACAAAATCTTTATTAAAATTTATTCTAGGCTGATTTACATTTGAGTAAGTTACGCTTAACTTTAATTCTTTAACAAAATTATCACCAGTTTTATTTTTAGAAATCACATCTATATTATTTGATATTAAAAATATACTGTATGTGTTGTTTTTCTTAAATTCTCTGATTTTAATATCATAAATAGCTCTTGGATTCTCCTGATCTTCTGAAAAATCGTTGAAAAAGCGAGGTTCTAAATTCCAATCGTCACTTTCTTCATCGATATCACCACTCCATATATAGATATTCCCATTAATACTACCTGCACATACAATCCACATTTTTTTTCCTTTTACTACAGTAGTAATGGCGTCAACGCATAAAAGCCAATTATTAATTTTATAGGCTCTATCTCTTGTTAAATCTCCTTCAAGGAATGGTTTTTCTGGTTTTGTTATCCCCTCCAAAATTTTTTCTATAACCCATACACAAACTTTTGGTTTTTCGTTTTCTGCAACTTCTGAGCATGTAATCAAATACTTTCCATTAGGAGTGATAACCATTTTTCTAATATCAAGATCTTGGCTTAAACCTATATCTTGATAACATCTTAATACTTGTGAAATAGCAGACTGTTCACTTTTATTATTTACAACTACTTTTTGATTCTCGAATTCCCTCGGTTTAACTTCATCTTGCAAATGATTGTTCATGTTATTCGCCTTTTTCGTAAGTTTTTAATTTAAATTAAATTTGATAAAGACATTTTTATATATAAGATTAACCTTATTTATTAACTTCAATAGACTAAACTAAATCTTTAGCATGAATCTCTGCGTTATTTCATATACAAAATCAAATGATTTAGTATGGAATAATGCATCGAGTAGCTATTAGAGGAATTTGAAGAAATTTGGAAATAACTTTAGAGTAACGGTTAGATTTATATTGATGAATTTTCTTTTTCATCAAGGAATATAATTTTAACATCTTAAATTAATACAGGGGGAATTCAACAATGTCCAGCTCATTTAAAATAAAAGTGGTAGCTGCTGGATGGGAACCAGCAAAAAAAGATTTCTTTCAAAAGTGTAGACAAAATCTAAATAGCTTCTTTAAGGGCTGTTATATAACTGTAGGAGTTGATATTAAAACAACATCTTATTCAAACGAGTACGGCGATCGTCTAACCATGAGTATTTGGGATACCAATAGTTCTGGAAGATTTCGTTTCATTTATCCCACTTTTTTTAAAGGTGCTGCTGCGTGCCTTTTATTTTATGATATATCGATTTCTCAAAGTTTTGAGCAATTAAATGATTTGATGCAACATTTTAGATCGGATACGAGATATATTCCAATTTTTATCATTGCTTATAAATCTCATATTAAAGATAAAACTAATTTTGAAGAGATTAATGATTTCTTTGAGGCAAACGATATTGCTGGGTTTTATCTTATGGCTATTCGTAAAGAATTTAGAGCCTCCCAAATATTTGATGAGATAACCGCTCGAATATCTGAATATATTTTTTATCACAGAGCTGAGATACCAAAAATCTCTGATAATGAAAAAAGGCTCTACAAGAAATTTATATCAGCATTTTCAAGATGTCCAATTTGCCTTGGTAAAAATCATAAAAGTAATTTAACCAGAGTTTTTTTCTCGAAAGATTCTCGTACGAAAAAATTGAAAGAAAATTTAGTAGACTTAATGAATTTCTCTGAAAATTTTGACGACAATTACCTCAATAAAATTAAGATAGGAATCCCTTGTTGTTCTTGTCATAATAAAATATTCTCTTAAATAATGTACAAATAAAATAAATATAATCTATGAAATAAATTTAAAATACTAAATATTTTCAAAAAAAAAAATTAATTAAGAAAAAAGTTAAGGTTTATTTGTTCTTCTTCCTAATTATATAAGGATAATCAGCGATTAATTCAAATAACTCAGGATATTTGAGTTTCCATCCACGAGATTTGAGAATTTTTTTCTTCATTTTTTGGGTATGAAGCACTTTTCTACTGATTCGGTTTCGTGGATATTTTCGTTTTTTTCTTTTTTGCCTTTGATATATTATTGACATGCTAATCCGTCATCCGAATTAGCCACCTCATATACTCTTTTTAAATTTCTTTTTTATTCTATTATTTAATTTTATTGGGTCTCGAATATTGATTGTATTATAGACTCTTAATAAATAATGGATAAATAAATCCAACATAACTTTTCATAATACTTATTAATATTCCTATTATATTTGAAAATATTTTTCCATATTGGATTAATAATATATTATCATCTATAGTATTTAAATGTTATGGTTAACTAGGAGCAAGGCTTATACCTATATATGACTAATATTATGGTTCAATTGCTCACTATTTGTCATAAATCTCAAAGACAGTGCTCTATTGAGACACGAATTCCCATATCACAACTTAAGATTTTTGACCTAATGGAATGTATTTTCAATGAGTGCTTAATTTCCTACTCTCTAAGTGTTAAAAATTACTTAAAGAACCGTAAGTTAAAATCTCGTATACAAATTTTCCAAAGTAGCCTTCAAGGGCTACAGCTACATTATTGCCATTGATATTGAAAAAGAGGTTTGCAATTTATCGAAAATTGGCATTTTTTGTATAACAAAATTCAGCAATTCCTAAAATTAATGTCTTAAATATATGTTATTAGTAATAATAAGGAAATAAATATTTAAATGTTTCTCTAACTTGATGGATTTTATTGCTACTTATAATGAAATCTTCTTTATTTTTTTTTAGATAAATAAAATTGATTAGTTAAATTTAGTGATTTAATCTAAGATTGATCACTATCATTATCTATCAATTAATCTTAATTCAGAACTAATAATCGAGAGAAAATGAATCATCTATGAAATCCAACGGGGTTCCTTTCGAGCCTTTATAATATGGATCTCTCCTTTTACGTAACTCTTCTCTTTTTCGAATGTTTTCCACATCTTTCGAGAGATCTTTAATCTCGGTCACGTTTCCGTCATCAACATGGAGCTCTAAAACGGTTTTAAATGTCTTAGGTTTTTGAAATCCCATGTGCACGTACATAGATCGTATGAAATCTTTCCCGATTAAAAGCGATCCTGTGAATTTCGATTTTAAATTTAAGTATTTATAGCCGAAATCAAAATTTGCGAACCGCGTTCTAATTTTTTGGGGTGAGATTCCGTTGATCGGAGGAGGGACTTGTTTTGTGTTTACTTTCATCCTATCCAAAATTAATTCCTTATTGAAAACTTTATATCTCATTTGGAATCCGCGGTAGCATCCCGTGGATTTCCAGTAGGTACTAATTCCGAAATGTTCGGGAATGTATAATCCACTACCTTTCATCCCTATTAGCTTGTATATTTCATGGCGATAGTAAATCTCTTCGTGTATTTGACCTGTTATTGGGACCACCTATCCATTCTTGATTTTCACCTTAATTATTGATATTAGAATGTTTTTTTATCTTAAAAAATTTAACACTGGTAAACATTTTTCTACATGAATTTTAAAGCAAAAATCGACGCTCATTTTGTTTAAAACGTGAATAATTTGAAGAAAGTAAGTCTTAAATAAAACAGTCTCTTCATGTATTTTATACGTAAAGGTTAGATACTACTATAATTTAATAATAACAGAGGGAGAAAAAATGAAAAAATGTTTTGTTATTAGTCCAATAGGAGAAGAAGGTTCAAAAGTGAGGCAGCATGCTGATGATGTTTTCGATTTCATAATAGAGCCAGCACTAAAACCATTTGATATAGAACCGGTACGTTCAGATAAGATACATGAAACAGGAAAAATCTCTACTCAAATTTATAATGCAATACAAACGCATGATTTATGTATTGTGGTTCTTTCGTTTGAAAATCCAAATGTATTTTATGAGCTTGCTGTTGCTCAATGTGCTGTCCGACCAGTAATTATTTTAATTGAAGAGGGGAATAGACTTCCTTTTGATATCCAAGACGAAAGGAGCGTATTTTATGATTTAAAAGCGAGGTCATATGTAGAGAGAACATACATTAATCGGATTATTGAAATAATTAGAAAATTGGAAGAAAGTGACTATAAAGTGGAACCAAGTATTCCAGGTTTTAAACCTCTTGACGAAAAAGACATCACTCTTGATTTTCTTGGACAAACGCAAAATTACGGAAGTCACGATGTTTGGAGTGATCTCTATAAAAATACCAAGGAAAAATTTTATCTAATGGGTATCAATTTGGATGCGTGGAGGCGTGGCAAAGATTTTGAAAAACACATGCTTAATAAAGCTTATGAGGGATTGGATGTAAAGATTTTAATGATGCACGAGGAAAATTCTGCATTAGATCAGATGATGTATGAAAAAACAGGAATTTCTATTGAAAAAGTAAGAAATGATATAAAGTTTAATTATAACACATTTTCAGAAATAGCAGAAAAGTCCGAAAACATCGAAGTTAGACGCGTATTAAACGGAACCATTAAATGCACTGCTGTTTTTAACGATCAGTTTACTTTATACATGCCCCACCTTTATTCTCAAAAGGGTGGTTATATTCCGTTGTGGAAAGCAGGAAGAAATTCATATCTTTATAATTTGTTAATGGAAGAATTTGAAACATTATGGAATATAAATAAACTAGCTATAGATTAATGAATACTCAAATGAGTCTTTTTACATCATCACCACATCTTTCACATATGGGGTATAAAAAATAAGATCCCAATCTAAGTGATACTTTATATAATAGAAACCACTTCTTTTTATTTAATGACCTTATCTGCAGTAATATTAATCTTAGTTTTATTCGCAATTTTGATGGCTTTTTTTTCTCAAGCTAAGATCGATTATTTTCCAATTGCATTAATCATAGGAGCCATCGCGGTAGTTTCAATGCTCACGTTTACTAATGTTACAGAGGAAGAAATTCTTGGATTTATCGATTTTAACACGTTAATTTTCATATTTGCTATGCAGGTAATCATCTATTTTGCCACATATAATCGAGTGATAGAATATATTGCGATTAAATTGATTTTTATTACGAAAGGGAATAACCGGTTATTCTTCTATATGATTTGTTTGTTTACTGGAACTCTAGTTGCTTTTATTGAGGATTTAACCCTCTCCTTGATATTAATTCCTTTGATCTACAGGACATGCCGAATTTTAGATATTCCCGCTGGTACCTATATGATGGGGATGACTATTACTATAAACATCGGTGCAATACTAACGCCTGTCTCGAGCCTAAAGAACTTGATTATTGGGAAGGAATTTGGATGGGGTTTTGGTCAGTATCTTGCTAATATGGGTGTTTTGTTTATAATCACGCTACTATCCACTATTTTCTTGATGGATCGGTTCATATTGAAAAAAGAAGAAAAACCAAATGAAAAAAACAAGAAGATACTATTATCAATAATCGAGCCGGAAATTGTAATCCTGAGTAAAAAGTACTTTATAACGACAATTATCATTATTCTTACCACTTTTGTGTTTATGATTTTAGGATTTGAACCTGCTCTTGTTACAATAATCTCTGCAGCTATTCTTCTTCTTATTCACTCGAAGAAAACTAAATTTTCGGATCTTAAAAACGAGATCTCGTGGAGAATCATCATTATTTTTGCGGTCTTGTTCATTCTTTCAAATTCTTTAGCACGATTAGGTTTTTCAGGGATGATCTCCACAAGTTTGGTAAACTTGGTAAATGATAACATTTATCTCGCCGTATTGATAACATTAAGCCTTTCTTCTCTCTTGTCTGCATTTCTTGCGGGTACACCCGTTACCATCATCCTTCTTCCGATTTTTTCAGCACTCATAGGAGAAGGTTTCTTTCCTAACCCGATCATCATTGCTTTCATAAGCGGTGTTAATATGGCAGGCAATTTTTTACCGCAAGGTTCTGCATGTGATCTTCTCACCCTCTCATTGGCAAAAAAATACAATGTGGTGAATTTAAATTACAAGCGTTTGCTAAAAAATGGTGCCCTTTTTGCAACGATTCACTTCATCATTATATTGGGATACACAATGATTTACACTTTAATATTAAGTTAAGAAAATTAAAATTGAATCATTAGTTATTTAAACCAAATTCATAAAGTCTTTTTCTCCTTATTCTTCCTTTATATTACAAAAAAATAAATTTATGAAAAGTTTTTTAATATTTAAGAAAGAAGAATTAATCGTTAGATTCCAAAAATAAAATATCATAAAATTCTTTATGACTGAGGAAGGAAAGTATATTTCAGTACTTAATGAGATTAAAGAAATTTTCCAGTTTTTAACTGAAGGTGAACCATCGCCGGACGATGAGATAGAAGCTAGAGGAAAGCTTATTAATAATTTCAGCCATATCAAAAATTTCAATGTTTTTCCCGAATATAAAGAACTTACTGAAACTATTCTTCGCAAATTAGAAGATTGGGATACTCTTGATTTATGGTTTTCAGAAACTTCAATTCCAGATGATATAAGAACATTATTAAAAATACCTCAAAAACAAGAAGAAATTTTAAAAGAAGAAGCTAGTGAAACAATACAACAACCAACTGAACAAGCAGTTGAGAAAACAGAGATAGATATGACCCAAATTGTTAATAAAGTATCTGAACAATTCAAAGGAGAAATTGAAGGTTTAAAAGGTACGATTGAAGATCTTAAAAAAGAATTAGAGAAAAAGGATCAGACTCTTAAATCCATTTCCAAAAAGAAAGAAGTAAAGAAAATCATACCTACGAAAGAACCTAAATTGCCTCCACCAAAAATAAAGATTCCCGTTTTTAAAAGACCTCCAATAAAACCTCAAATAAAAACTGAAGAGAAAGAAGAAACTAAAATCGAACCAATTAAGCTAGAACCTATAAAAGTCGATGACAAAGAAGTTCATAAAGAGTTAACTCCTATTCCTAAGAAGTCAGCTGAGGAAGTTTCTGGAGTTTCAATTCCCATTCCAAAAGAAAAACCAAAGTTAAGCCCATTTGTACAAGAAACCAATGATATCCCAATCATCACTGAAAAACGTAAAATTACTCCTATTCTAGTAGAAGAAACTGATTATGAACCAAAACTGGAGTTAGAGGCGGAAGAAAAGCAGTCTGTAATTTTTTCAGTTGAAAAACCTAAAATTTCATCTATGAAAATCGAGGAAATTGAAACAGGATCAATAAAATCAAGTACGACAGATTTATTTAATGTTTTTTCATCGGTAGGAGAAAAAACATCAGAATCTAAAGAAAAGAAAGCAGTAGTAAAAGAACCTAAGTTGAGCTTAAATAATGAAAATGGGGAAATGTCCCAGGTCACTCCTTTTATTAATTTTAATCAATCAAAGCAAGGTACTAAGGAAAGAAAGATTACGGTTCCTGAAGGGGAACTACCAACAGACAAGGATTCTTTATACCAAGAATTAATCGCCTTGGAAGGAAAAAGATATTCATTAGAAAAAGATTTTAAGGATTTAGATACGAAATATCAAAAAGGTTCTATTGCTGATATTCAATATAAAAATGAAAGTGTGGTTCTTAAAAATAAACTCAATGATATAACATCAAGAATCAATAAAATTAGAAGAATTATTGCTAGTTTATAGTTACTTATTCAACATTATTGATTGATTTCAAACATAGGGGGCATTACTAACTTATGTTCTGCTTTTTTCATCATCTCTTTAACTTTATTAACTTCATTCATATTTAATCCTTCAAATCCTAAATTATAGTCCATTCTATACAATATTTCATCAATAGTTTTATACAATAAACCTATTTCTCCCTCATCAGTTTGACCGGGCCATAGACCTGGTGATGGAGGTTTCTCAATAATGTTTTTAGGGATTTTAAGAACTTTTCCAAGTTCTCTTACTTCAGATTTATAGAGCATTCCTAATGGTTCAAAATCCACTCCACCATCTCCATACTTAGTAAAGTAGCCAATAGCTAATTCAGCCCTATTTCCTGTTCCAGCTACTAGATATTTTCCCAAAGATTGACCTACATAATATAGAGCAATCATTCTTAGTCGAGGTTTGATATTAGCATTCGATAATGTATTAGGTTTTATATGTGGGTGAAATAACTCTAAAAAATAATTATAAGTCTTTGTTAAATCAATGATCATAAATTCAATTCCTAAATGTCGTGCAATTAGTTTAGCATCTACAAGATCTTCAGGTGTTGATTCACATGGTAATCCTAAACCTATAACCCTTTTCTTGCCAATCGCACTTACGCATAATGATGCCGTAACAGAACTATCAATTCCTCCACTTAAACCCACAACAACTCCATCGGCATTAGCAGAATCTAAGTAACTTTTTATCCAATCTTGAATATCAACACTTAAATTTTTAAAATCTAGTGTCCGCATATTTGATCTTATTTTCCTTTATATTAAAAACTCATTTATAAAAAAATAGAAAAGAAAAGATTAAAATAAGAATTTTAAAATTATAAAATTAAAATTGGATCTTTAACTATTCTATTCAAGGACTATTTAAATTTAGATTTAAAAAATTGAGCAAGATGAGTGAAGAATTTAAAGGAATTGTAGATAAATCCTATAATAATGGAACTCCGTTATGGCTTTATACTAGCGATTACATTTTTGGCATGATACCTACAGATTCAAGTGGTACCCGCTGGACAGAGGTTTCATATACATTTGAAGATCCTGATGAACCATTAATAAAAACAGAAAGAAATGCGGATTTATCTTATCAATTTCTCCTTGAAGAAGTAGAAAAAGGAGTTTCTTTCTATATTGAAGATTTAAACGTTATTTCATTAAAAGACTTCGCCCTAACTCTTGAAGGAAAATCTGGTCCTGAAAAAATGACTACTTTAATAGCAGAATTAATAAATAACTCCTCTAAATATTCAGCAAATTTTCCTATAATTAAAAGTAAAGATGAGCTAGGTAAATTAAAAGAAAGAGAGTAAAATCTTCTAAAACTAATTTAATTGTTAAATTTTAGTATATTTATTTAAAAATTAGATATATAAGTTCTTTCTTTGAGGATATTTTTTAGTGAATTCCTCATCGACTCTTCTAGCGAGCTGATACCCTAAATTCGAATTACCTTCATGAATAACTTTCTTGAGATGGTCACCATGTTGCTGTGAATATTTTTCTATTCCTGCCGCAATAATGTTTTGATCTTTTTTAACAGGAACAATCATTCCAAATAAACGTAGCATATCCTCAGAAGACAGCTTTTTCCCTACTTTTTCATCGATATCTTTATCGATATTACGAACTAATGAGCCCATTGTTAGAGATGAATAAGGGTTTAGCATCTTTGATTTTAACCAATAAGCATCAGGTTTTTTCGTAATAAAGGTATCTGTATTTCCGTGCTTATCACTTGATCCTATGATTCTCCATCCTTTAGGATTCTTATCATAATCCTTTTTCATTTTTTTTATAACTTTCTTTATCGGAGCAACTCCTTGATAGTCTTCTCCTTCTTCTTTTTCAGTCATATTTTCAAATCTTTAATATCGATAAAATTATAAAAAGATAAACAATAATCTCCATAATATATTTAGTGTTTATGAGTTAAATTCTTTACTAAAAGTTCGTGATAATAAATTAATCTAACATTATTGTTTTCTTAAGAATGAATCTTTTGGAGAATGCAGATAAAATCAATGAATTATACAATTCAGTACTTGATGCGATTCAGTTCAGCAATTTCATTAATTTAAGAGACAACTTAATCTTAATAAATGACATTGAAAAAAAATTTGAATCAAATTACATTAAGAAGAAGAAAGAAGGTGTTTTTTATACCCATAAAGAGATTTCAGATTTTATTTTTTCTCAAGCCCTAATATCTTTACTCAATAATGAATTTGAAAACCTGAAACTTGCTCGGATTGATAAGATTTATACATTAAATTCGAATATTCAGAATCGGATTAAAAAATTTTTACTAGGTATTAGAATTTGTGATCCTGCATGTGGTTCTGGAGTGTTCCTCCTTAGTGCGGCTTCTATAATTCATAAATTAATAAAAAAATTGAATTATGACAAATCTCCTATAGATCTTAAATTTAAAATTATAAACAACCTTTATGGGTTTGAAATTAATGATTCTGCAATTAAGTTAAGTAAATTAAATCTCCTAAGTTGGTTTTATCATGATAATCCCACAAGATTAAAAGAATTATTAACAGTTTTAAATTCAAACCTAAAACTACAAAATAGTTTAATTAATATTAAAACCTCTAATTTCAATATAATTATAGGAAATCCACCATATGGTAATATTCTTAGAAGTAGCCATAAAGATTTCCTAAAAAGAGAGGAAATCTTTTATAATGATATTTACTGCGCTTTTATTTTAAAAGCGATTAGGTGGACAGAAAGTATAATAGCTTTTTTGGTTCCCAAAAGTTTTCTTCTAAGACAAGGATATATCAAATTTAGAAATAATCTTTTATCGAAATCTAATCTTTTAAAAATTTATGATATAGGCCCCAATCTTTTTAAAAAAGCCACTAATGAAGTTCAAATAGTGATATATGAGAAAAGAGGAAATATGCCCAAAGATTTAAGAGTTTATAATTACCCTAATGAAGAAATTACTTCTTATAAGGATCAAGAAGTAGATTCTCTAAGAATTTGCTTTAATGAGAAATGTAATTTCAATGACAAGTCAAAGAAAATCTTTACTTATTCCTTTCAAACATATTGTCCTTCTTGTAGTTCTGAAACTGTACCAATGAACAGAATTAGAATTAAAGCAAATCGGGAAAGATTAATACTAATTAATAAAATAGAGCACTGTGGCGATTTGAATTATTTAAACATTAGAGATTTTCCAATGATGATTCGAGGTGAAGAAGCAAAGGGTCTAAAGAAAGTAAAAACCTTAATTAAAAACAATCTTGATGGTTCTTGTATTTATATTAGTGCTAAAGAAGATTTTACGTATTTCTATTATAAAAAGAGGAAATCCTTCGATATAGATAACATAAGTGCTGAAATATTAAAGGGTAATAATTATGAATACTATATTAATCCGAAATTACTTATTAAACATAATAACATTTATCCTCAAGCAGTTTTTACAGAAGAGAGAGTTTGTTTCACATCTTCAATATATTCACTCCTTCATGCTGAATCCGATGAATTGAAATATTTATGTGCCATTTTAAATTCATCTTTAATGCAATTTTATTGTAGATATGCAATAAATAACCAAAGAGATACTACAATTAACTTAAATCAGTATATGATAAGGCATCTCCCAATTATTCATTGTCAAAAAGATTTAAAACAAGAAATCACAGATAAAGTTGATAATATTTCTAAATTTCTCTTTCGAAGTAATGGAAAATTAACAAACGAAACTAAACAGTTTGTAAAAGAAATTGATAATTTATTTTTCGAATTATATTCAATTACAGATCAGGAAAAAAAGACAATAAATTCTACTTTAAAAGAACAAATAGCGTTTTTCAGAAATACTTATTGACTTATAAAAAGATCAACTATTTTAAGGTAAGATGAAAATCACAGATTTTGGCTCCCATTCCTATAAATTTCTCACGTTTTAAAACAATATTAGGATTAAAAGTTTTTATTACAGGATCAAGGTAAGATACGCACATATCCTTACATATCGTGGAAATTCTTTTATGGCGCTCTGGATTACGTTTCATAGCTTCAATATAAGGGCATGTAACTATATTTATTATTGTCTCCTTTTCAGTTTTTTTAACTATCTCATAATTATCACCTTCACAATTCCAAATAAAAGAGAGAACGTTAGTGAGATCTTTAAGAGAATTACCTTGAATATTAAGATATTTAATAATTCTTCTGAATATTATTCCATATAGTTTTTGCCACACGATAGTATCAATTTTCAACGCAGTTTCAAAATTAATTTGATTTTCAACTTCAATTACCCATAATCCATCAAGCGTTCTGAAATTTTTTGCGAAATAAAATAATTTATCTTTATTATTTAGCCTCCTTTTGGACAATCTTTTTACATTGAGTGATTTTGAGGGAGAACCCCCTTTCTGACTAAAGATGAAATCACAATTAATGTCTCCTAATCCTTTATATCTAGTTCTTTTTATTTCTATTTTGTTATTAAATTCATTAGTTATAGATTCATATAAAGTAATACAAACATTTTTACATATTAAGGGAATTTTGTCATGGCGATCAGGATTTCGATCCATTGCAGCGTAATAAGGACAATTTTTGATACTAACTTCAATATTATCCTGATCTCTAATTATTAACTCATAATTCCAACCCTCTACTGACCATCTAAAAGTTAAAATTTTAATAAAGTCTTTTAAATTATCTGTTTTTATATTTAGATATTTTTTAAGTCTTATGAAAATAATTTTCAACAATTTTTTCCAGACAAATAAATCAATATTTAATGCTGTCTCCCAATTTGTCTCTTTCTCAGTCTCAACCATCCAAAGACCATCTAGCGTAAAAAAATTTCTTTCAAAAAAGATGAGTTTATCATGAATAGATAAGAGTTTCAATATCAAATCCTAGTTAATTGGCTATAATTATAAGTAATGAAATGTTGCAATATTATATATAGTATCAACATCGAATATATTATTGATAACTACACTGATATGTTCTTTTTCTTTTAATCTTTTGATTCTATATACTAATTCTTATTCTCTTATAATTAAATTATATTTCAATTATTAATGAAATACATCTTTTCTATTTCATAATGTTTAAATAGAAAGATTATTTTATATAAATTAGACACGCCTAAAAAAACTTTATTTCATATTGTTATTAATATGAAATACTCAATTTAACTCATTACATTACTTTAGAATTTTGTTAATAATATTATTAACTATAGATTGATTAAAAAAAGAATAGATTTAAAAGAAAAATGGACCAAATTTTATTTGCTCTTTTATTAAGTTTGTTAGCGGGGTTATCAACCTCAATAGGAAGCTTTATCTCATTTTTTATGAAAAATCCTAATCCAAAATTCATTTCATTTATTATGGGATTTTCCGCAGGAGTAATGATTTTGATTTCATTTGTTGAGTTGCTTCAAGAAAGTATTAAAGGTATTGGTCTTTCAATGGGAGAAGACATGGGTCTTTTACTTGGGCTATTATTTTTCTTTCTTGGTATGCTATTAATGTTTCTTATTGATGTCCTAATTTCACATGAATATGAATTTGAAGACTCTGTTGAATTTCTTTTAAATAATGAAACTGGTGAAAGTAGGCCACATCTTCATTATGGACATCGTCATCGTCGAAGAAATCATCAACGTAGTGAGAAGAAAAACGTAAATCTAGCAAAAACCTCTCTTTTTATCTTTTTTGGAGTTTTTATTCATAACTTCCCTGAAGGCATGGCAACTTTTATTGGAGCTGTAAAAAATATTGAACTTGGGATTCTATTAACGATCGCTATAGCATTGCATAATATCCCTGAGGGGATTGCTGTGGCAGTGCCTATTTATGCTGTCACATTGAATAAAAAGAAGGCATTTAAATGGTCCTTTATATCGGGAATGAGTGAACCTTTAGGTGCATTAATAACCTGGGCAATTCTTTTCCCCTTCATTAGTGAAACGTTATTGAGTGCTATGCTAGGAGTCGTCGCTGGAATTATGATATATATCTCATTAGATGAATTATTACCTGTTTCTCGTTCATTAGCTAAAGAACATTACTCCATTTTAGGAATAATTGCAGGGATGTTTATCATGGCTATAAGTTTAGTCATGTTATAAAAAGATCTTTCGATTTGTAAATCTCTAAGATATATTGAATATACGCTTCGCATTATGATAAAAAATATTTTCATAAAACTTTCTTGGTAATTCGAAGTTGAGAAGTCCTTTTGTAGAATTTGTAGATTCATACGGAATGTTTGGATAATCTGAACCAAATAATATTCTATCCTGATAAGATAATAAGGTTTCAGGTTTAGGGCGCTTGGTTTCTCGCTCTGGAAAAACATTGTTATGTATATAAATCATAGCAGTATCCAAATACAGATTTTCATACTGATCCAAAAGATTAATGAATTTTTTATATTCAAAGGCTCCCATATGGGCAATAATAATGTTCATATTAGAGTATCGTGTTAAAAAGTTCATAAAATTTTTATATCCTACATATTCATTTCGATATGGAGCCGTACCTATGTGAACAGCTAACCATTTGCCTTTATCAATAATTAAATCATAAATTTCATACATGCGTTTATCATCAAGATGGAATTTCTGAACTAAAGGTTGAATCTTTATTCCATAAAAATCATACTCATCAAATATTTTTTCAATATAATTAATACGATTATTGTCATCTGGCCAAACACATCCAAAAGGGATTGCATTAGTATGAACTTCTTTAAATTTATATGTCCAATCATTAATATATTCTGCAATATTTCTTTTATGAGCATAATTATAGGTTGTAAAAAATTTAACATTATTAGTTTCAAGTATTTTTATTAACTCTTTATTTGATAATTTATAATTTACAGGCCATCCAATTACTTTATCCTCATCATCTCGTTGTTCAAAATAATCCCAGATAGCTTTGAATATCTTAGGAGGAAAAAAATGAGTATGAATATCGATATATTCAAAATCTTTATGAACATAAGTCATTATAAAATGAAATAAAGTATTTAATAAAAACATTTACTCACAGCAAGTGAAAACAGTGACTTTTTAAAACTGAGCATGGGCATTCATATTTAGGTTAATATCCTTAGATAGAGAACAAACAAAACCTATGTAAAAAAATAAAAAAAGATTTAATTAATAAAATAAACAGAATATAGATGAAATTAAAAAAACAATTAAAATTGAATAAAAACTTAATCTAAAAAATTATGTGAGTGTTATGGTTGAATTCGAAGTATGGAAACTTTATCGAAAAATGTTGCGGAGCCGCCTTTTTGAAAATGCTATAATAAACCTATGGGAAGAAGGAAAGATTTCAGGTGAGATGCATCTTGGAACTGGAGAAGAAGCGATTATAGCTGGAATAGTTTCGCAGTTAGAAGAGGGTGATGCCATGGCAGTTGATCATCGTGGAACACCACCTTTCATTATGCGAGGTATAGATCCCGTTTTGCTTTTATTAGAATTTTTAGGCCATTCTAAAGGCCTCTGCGCTGGAAAAGGTGGTCATATGCATCTTTTTTCAAAAGAACATTTACTTGCATCTTCAGGCATTGTAGGTTCATCAGGGCCGGCAGCTACGGGTTTTGCATTAGCAATACAATTTAAAAAACAAAAGAATATTGCTGTTGCCTTTTTTGGAGAAGGAGCCATTAATCAGGGAATGATGCTTGAATCAATGAATTTAGCGTCAGTTTGGAACTTGCCTGTCCTTTTTGTTTGTAAAGATAATAATTGGGCTGTTACGACGGTGAATGATAACGTTATAGGAGGGATATTAGTAGATAGAGCTAAAGGTTTTGGTATTGAAGGATATGAAGTTGATGGAACTGATGTAGAAGCAGTTTGGAAAGTAGTAAATGAAGCAATCTTAAAAATACGAAATAATGGGGGACCTCAGTTTATCCATGCACGCTGCGTGCACAAGGAAGGGCATTTTCTTGGAGATGTACTACTTAGATACCATCGAAATCCTACCATGTTAGCTGAAGTTGCAGATTCTCTCAAAGAATATGCTGGAGAAAGTCTAGATGAGGTTATTTTGCTTTTACGCAAAATTGGGGGACAACTTAAGAAGAAAGTGGATCCTATAGTTGTTATTCAGAAAAAATTGAAGAACGACCCAGATCGACTCAAACAAATAGAAGAAGAAGTAACTAAAGAAATTGAACAAATAATCAACAGTGCATTAAGCATTTTTAAGGGAGGGATGAAAAATGACTAGGATGGGATTTGCACAAGCAATTGAAAGCGCCATTGCTCAAGCTATGGAAGAAGATGAAAATATTTTTATTATGGGAGAAGATGTGCACACATTACGGTTAAATCTTTTCGCCCGATTTGGTAAAGGAAGAGTAAAACCCACACCCATAAGTGAAAGTGCTTTTGTTGGTGCTGCGGTTACTGCTGCTATGTCTGGGTTGAGACCAATTGTAGAGGTTATGTTAGTTGATTTTATTGGTGTTACAATGGATGCCATCCTTAATCATGCCGCAAAAATATCATATTTTTCTGGGGATAAATGGCATGTTCCTTTGGTTATAAGAACTGCTTGTGGTGGCGGTTATGGTGATGCAGGACAACATGAACAGAGTCTATGGGGTTGGTTAGCTCATATACCAGGATTATCAATTGTTGTTCCATCAAACCCTGCTGATGCAGGGGGATTGATGCTTTCTGCTATCTATGAGAATGATCCTGTAATATATTTCGAACACAAAATACTTGCTGATTATTGGCTTGATTACATGGGAAGTGGTGGGAGAACAACAGTTTCTTTTGACGTTCCAGAACAGGGAGTAGAGGGAATTGTACCTGATAAATGGGAACCAATTCCTCTAGGCAAATTAAATCAGATGAAAGTGGGAGACGATATTACATTAGTAAGTGTTGGAGTGGGAGTTCATCATTCTCTCAAAGCTGCTAAAGTTTTAGAAGTGAAGGGCATTTCAACTGAAGTTTTAGACTTAAGGTGTGTAGTTCCATTAGATTTAGAAGGATTAAAGAATTCTGTTGGTAAAACAGGAGCACTACTAATCGTTGATGAAGATTACAAGAATTTCGGACTTTCAGGGGAAATGTGTGCTATGTTATTAGAAGAAGAAATGTCGTTCAAATACGGTCGAGTCTGTACTGAAAGTACTATACCTTATTCAAGAAAATTAGAGGAGCAAGTTTTACCAAATACAAATAGGATTATCAATGAAGCTCTTAAAATCTTGAAGAAGTGAAGTCAAAATTTTCTATTAGTGTAAATTAAAGAAAAAAAGATTTAATTTATTCCTTTCGTAGAATAGTACTTAATTCAGTTTTAAGTAAATCTCTAATTGCGACACGTATGACTTCTGAACGATTAGGATACATATTCATGTTTACTAACTCTTCAATACCTTTTAAATATGCTTCAGGAATATGGCAAGTTATAAGCTTTATTAAAACCACCTATTACAATTGGAGTTTTTTTTTAATATTTAGGAGCAAGAACCGAATAATAATTGAATATAATATTACGATAATACATACGAAATGCTAGTAAGAAATGTGAAAAAAGCAAACAAAGAAAATAAAAAAAATTTGTTATAAATTATTCAGAATCATTTACTTTTTCTTTTTGAGAGGGTATGTATCCTTCAGGATAGATATTAGTTATTTTTCTCGGTTTTGTATCATACCCTTCTTTCTCCATAAATTTATACAATTTACTTACGTTTTTTTCCGTTGTAAGTTCCATGATCTCTCCCGCAAGGAGGATATAAGAAAAGCCCGTTAAGAATGGAATACCTCCAAACATAACAACTACCACTAAAATCCCAAAAAAGAACATAAAGGGATCACCATCTTCACCAAAAAATCCAGTAAAATCTACAGTTGTAAGAAAAGAGGTGAAAGTTATTAGTGCAGAAATTCCAGCAATACCTTTTATGATGGATTGTGCCCAAATACTGATGGGTTCTATATCTCCCGGTTGTCTATACTTTTTATTTTGACGGAAGTAAACAACACCGGCATCATCTAGTAAAAAGTTACCCGAAATAAAGAAAGCAAACACTAGAAACGACAAGATCATCGGTAATACACAGCACAGCATATAACCTCTCAAGAAATCAAAAAATTCCGAAGAACCGAAGACCTCAAAAGTTTGAGGTAACCCAATTAAGGGAGCTAAAGTATTATACGCATAAAATCCTACTGCAATCGAAAGAAGTAAGGGTAAAATTAATCTTTTAACTTGTATAGTTAAACCAGTCTCTTTTCTATCCTCCATATTTAAAACAATTATCTCATGATGATAACTCCTTGAAACTTTAAAGAATAGATCTCTCAGCTTAATGAAGATAAATGCAAATTGCGGGGCAAAACGATTATACAAAGCTGCAGTTAGAGGTAAAGCACCATACCAAACGATTATCACAATAAGAAAAGTTATGACAATTTCTGTATTATTAGAGCCAGAAATCAGTGTATTGTTAAAAATATTCATTAAAATTAAAAACAGTACAAAA
This sequence comes from Promethearchaeia archaeon, assembly GCA_049671145.1. Classification (GTDB taxonomy): domain Archaea; phylum Asgardarchaeota; class Lokiarchaeia; order Sigyniarchaeales; family SOKP01; genus SOKP01. The sequence continues at coordinate 10,253 of JBATUM010000102.1, read as the reverse complement.
AACAAACTTATCAGGGCAATTGCGAGGGTATTAACATATACTGTGAGTTTATGTTGTTTTATATTTTTCCTTTGATAACTTAGTCGTTTTCCCCAAACCGCAGCAATAATTATTCCTAAAACCAATAATATCGCAAGAAGAATGAATAATGGTAGCCCCAAAGGAAATAGTGGTGATAACCATAAACCCATTTCCTTCCTGCTCGATAGGGCTATAATTCTATCATCTCCCGAAATTACATAATCTTTTTTACCATCACCATCAAAGTCATCAATAGGAATTACTGAACCCGCATGATAATCGGTATTCAAAATGGCTAAATCTTCATGAGTGAAAAAATTGATAATTTTGTAGCGATATACTTCATTAATTCCTAAAAGAGGTTCATGTTTTTCAAAGAAGATGATTTCATCTATAAAATCACCATTCATATCTTCATTTAGTACATATATTTCAGCATTGATATCAAAACCTTGTATCGAATACTCCCATATTACTTCCTGAGATGTAAGATCAATTGAGAAGATTTGAATTAGCTTCTCTTGAGGATCATTCTCGCCATACCAATAATCAACACTTAATATGAAATAAGCTAACCCATCTCCTTCTGGACTGTGGATAAAATCTAAATGTACATCATTATTTGTTGGTGGAAAAGGAAATTCTCGCATTAATCCTCCATCAGAGCCATCTATCAGAGAAACATTTCCATCCCATCGTGTTGTTAACAATTCTGGAATATCGTCAGCATTTAAGTCTTCAATAACTAAATATTCATTAATTTCTTTAGTGACGGTAATGTTATAAATGGGATTAAGGAAATTAGAAGCGCTTGTATTAAGCAAAACAATAGATCTAGAATCAATGTATAATATATGAGTTTGACCAGAATATTCAAATAATTCGAGTATTGGTAAATTAGAGTGTTCCCTAATGCTACCATTGAATACAGGAATGCTATTAGTTCTGGTTCCATTGATTAAATAAGCCGAAATACTACATTCATAGTCAGTATCCCATCGATCCTCCCAAGGATTATATATTTCATACATTTCACATTCTAATACAATTAGATCTTCTCGATCATCAAAGGCATCAAATCCATCATTTAAGGATATTAAATCATGTATATAAAAATTGGTGTAATTAAAAACACCAGCAGATGGAATTGGTAAATCTTTCCCATCACTTCCATTAATTATTTGATTAGTAAACGCATTTAGATAAATCACTGGGTCATAATGGTTGTTCCATACTGTCCAATTAGGAGAAATTGCTGCTTTACTAAGGAAGTAATCCTTTTTGCCATCACCATCGACATCCATTACAGAAAATACCTTTTTAACAGGACCATTATATTCTCTTAACCATAATAGATTTCCACTAGATCCGTCTAAGCAGTATACTCCGCCATATTGGAGAGTGGTATACCGCTCGGGGCTACCAGTTCCTCGAATATCAGCAAAAGCAATAATTTCACTAATGCCATCTCCATTTATATCTTCACCTTTTAAAGAAGTCATTTCAATTGGATAAGTATCTCCAATATCCTCCCATGCCCATCCCGGTTGTAATTCCATTTGAGTTAAAAAAATGATACCAAATGTTCCAAAAATTATAAAAGAAACGGCTACAAGTATTCGATTGACCGGTAGAGAATCATCATCTCTTAGTTTTTTAGTTTTCATACCTATCAAATCCCTTTAATTTAGATTTATTTAAAATAAAATTAAATTACATCATAATAAATTTTTAGGACAAAAATCTACAAATAATTATATAAGTTTCCAATCAGTGAGAAATCATAATGCAATCCAAATTATTAATGAAAATTTTATTGGTATTAACATTAGTTTTGGCATTTTTAATTCCAATTACGTTCCGAAATAACACTTTCACACCTAAAAACGTTTACTCTGTAGAACAATTTTTTACTCCAAATCTTCTTCCTTCTAATTATGAACAATATTCAAAAGGGAACTTTTTCGACTTTGAATGTTCAAAATACAATCTTTCAGTCTTTTTAAGTGAGGAAACTTCAACAGTAGCAGGTAATTTAACGGTAGATTATTATAATGATGATCCAGTTAATTTTTCACGACTCCCATTTCATTTATATCCTTCAGGTATGGAATATGCTACTCGACCTGGATTTATTGAAATTATTAATGTTACCACTTTGGAAAATCCTAAGACCGAATTACCCTTTGAAGTTTTTTCAGGGCAGCAATTAATGTGGATAAATTTAAGCAGTGAATTAGAACCAGAACATAGAGTGTCCTTCTGTATTTCCTTTAATACTACATTTCCTGATGGAGGAATTGATAGGGGAAATGAACACGGTGCTGATAGTAATCAAACAAGAATTTTTAAATTTGCTTCTTGCTATCCAATGCCATGCGTTTATGATAAATTGGATGAATGGAATATCGATCCGTATCTCCACGTAGGAGATCCATTCTATTCTGATATGGCATACTATAATTTAACAATTGATGTGCCAGAAGAGATGGTTGTTCCTGCCACTGGAGAATTATTAGATGTAAATTATTATAGTAATAGAAAAGTTTTACATTTTGATCCTCATTACCCGGTCAGGGAAGTTACTTTTTCAGCCTCTCGATATTTTAATGTAGAATCAAATATAATAAATGGTGTTAATATATCAACCTATTTTCTTCCAAAATCTTATCCATTATGGCATACTTGGGCTTTAAGTATTGCTAATGAGGCGCTAACCTTGTATAATAATACTCTCGGAATTTATCCCTATAGCACCTTTAATGTTGTTGAAGAACATACTCACTTTGGAGGAATGGAATACCCCTTGCAAGTTTATATAACCTCTGCTGCAGATCAATATGAACCCCCTAAATACGCATTAGAACTTATCATTGCTCATGAAACAGCGCATCAATGGTTTTATAACATGCTTGGTGTTGATGAAGTTGATTGGGGATTCATAGATGAGGGTTTAGTTGTATGGATTACCGATTATTTCAGAAATATCCGTCATCCTGATTGGGATCTTTTTAGTCCTTATCGATTTTTAAATACAGTTAGACGTTATAATCTTACTGTTGGTTTATCAAATAAAATAAATCAATCTGTTTATGATATTATCCCTATCCATACAGATATATATTGGGATACTGCTTATATAAAGACACCAACAGTTTTAGAACATTTAAGACAAACAGTTCTTCTGAATGATTTTATTCCTGGGTTAAGACTTTTTTTCCAAACTCATTATTTTGATTTTGCAGACTTGACAGATCTTAAAGAAGCTTTTGAAACTTTTCATGGAGACTCACTTGATTGGTACTTTTTGCCATGGTTTAATAACAAATATTTGCCAAAATATAACTTTAGCAATCTAATTTACGATACAACCAGTGAAATATTAAACATTACCATCGTTGACCTAAATGAACCTCTGCATGAATTCGCTTATATACAAGAAATTCAACTCAATATATACTCAAGTGGGCTAAATCCAGTATACTCTGATGATGTATGGATAAATAGTACAACAGTAATATCTATTCCCTTAGATATTATACCACAAAGAGTTTCATTGGCTTATGATCATAAAGTATTAGTTCAATTTACTACTTTAGTTGAAGATGTCCTAACTACATATGATATTGAATTAATTTATCCTGAACAAGAACCAGGTATTCCAGGCTATAACATCATGATCCTTATTTCGGTTGTTATCTTACTTGGAACCTTACTCGCTTTAAATAATCGCCGATTTAATAAAAATTAAAACTCTTTTTTTTCTTTTTAACAAATTGCAATAATGCTTTGTTAAGATAAATTAAAAAATAAAAAAAAATATTATTATTTGGGGTGCTTTAGAATTAGAACATCTATTCTATTACAGTCCTTGATTTAAGAGGCTCCTAATTCTGAAGTGCTCCTCCCTTATAAATTGCTAATTTTTTAAATAGTTCCCTCATCATTAATATTTATGGGTTTAGCAGGTTTTTTCCCGACTCTAATTCTTAAAAGCCCATTAGCCATCTTAGATACTATTGAATCTTCGTTAGCGTCGGCAGGAAGCGGAATGTCCATATTCACATCTACAAATCTGAAACCGTGAAATGGAAATGCAAATTGTTCAGTATCTTCTTTTTTAATACCTTCTCTTTCAGGAACTTTTGGTTTCTTAGCATTAATATTGAGGTTCTTATTTATTAATGATACTTTAACATCTTCTTTAGTACGCCCTGGTAATGGCACAGTTATCAAATATTCCTCACCTAAATCCTCAATATTGTGTGGAATCCAATTCCCAAATCCGCCCATGAAGTTTTTCATAAATCGACCTGCCATATGTTTCATTCTTGCCATGTCTTTGGGCGAACAGCAACCTGCATAAACATGTGGTCTATAATGCTTTTCATCACACATTTTTTTATACCTCATCTTTTTATTTTTTATTAAATTATTTGGTGAGCTTGATCGTTTTTTCTCGTTCGTTATTTTCCAGACTCTCTCTAAGTTTTTGGTGTATAGCAATGTATTTCTTTATGAAAAAAGAAACTCCAATGCCTTCATACTGCTTAGAGGTTTTTTTATCTTCATCTAATTCAAAACTCCTTATCATATTCATCACCATCAACGATTGGAATTGTCTTGGCATTTTGGTCTCTTTCTGTTTTTAACTTTTCTAATAATTTTTGATAATGCTCAATTTCCTTGCCGATTTCTTCTAATCTAAGCATTAACCTCTTTTTACTAAAGTCTAAATCATTAAGAATTCTCTCTAATCGATTAATATTTTCTAGTGAACAGTCTTTTTCATTTATTTCCCGTCTATGCGAACCACAATGAAAAGGAAAGCATGATATAACTCTCTTCATGCCTTTTTCTTCAGGAAGCCAAGTTTGTATAATCGTTCTAATATAATCCCCTAATGTGCTCACGCTTGATTCAAAATTGTCTTTTAAAATCTCTTCAAGCTTTTCTTCTCCGATTGATGTTAGTTTATAGGTCTTCTTTTGACGATTATTCTCATCAATAAATTCTTCTGATTCAACAAATCCACGTTCTTCCAGTCGTCCTAGTAATGGATATATAGTTCCTGGTGAAGCCTTCCACATGGATTTGAACTTCTCATTAATCTCAAGTATTATATCATAACCAGTTATGCCTTTATCGTGGTTTTTAATTATTGAAAGTACCAAGATATTCAGCCCAGAAAAGGGTCCACCTCGATGACCACTAAATCTTTTGCCAAAAAACAATTTTTAACTCACCATATGTTTTAATTCGATATATGGTATATATCATAAATCGAACATTATGATATTAAAGGAAACACACCTATTTAAATGTATCGGAGATCGAAGTTAAGTGAGAACAACAATATTATTAAATAATTAATTCTATCCCTCCTAAAGTTTAAATATAAGGATCTTTTTAGTATAAATAGGCATATATGAAAATCCTGAGAATAAATTCATTATGTTTAAAGAATAAAGATATCCCATCACAAATTTTGTGAGGCATAAAGCATTTATTCTTTCTGATGTGGAAATTCAGGAGATATTGTAAATTTAGAGAAACAAAATCTAGATGCAAATCAAATTGGAAAATTGAGGGGCGTGTTGATTATTGGTTTATAGTTGTCCGGGAACACCGAAAAAGAATACGATGTATATAAAGAGTATTATAGTTCCAAATACTAATCCTCCTATTGCTGGACCATGTAGATCATCTTTTTTAATTCCAAGCACCCCAAAAACTATTGCTATGATTACCATAAGCCAAATAAAACTTACATATAGAACGGTTTGGTTAATCCACCTGATCCAAAAAGGTGTCCAAACCAGTACAATTCCAATTATACCAAAGACTAAAGCAATAGTACCAAATTTTTTACCCATATTTATCTTTCTATAAACTTTTTGCCTTATTTTAATAATTTCGTTCAAAATATTTAAAGATAAATTATAGGTGATAAAACGTGTATCATTTCTCTTTATCTAATCTAAGATTACTTTCATATTCAACATGTAATTATTGCATTCTTTTCTTTTTCCTTCTATTTAACAGTAAAGTTGCTACCAATATTACAGCTCCTCCACTAATACTCAAAATTGAAATAATCAATCCAAAAGGAAGCCCTTCACCATCTTGACCATAAGTACAAGCACCATTATCACTAAATTCATTTCCCCGACAATTATACTCAAAGATGCATTCATCATTTCCTAGTAGAGTATTTCCCGTAACGGTGTTATCATTACTCCCCCATAAATATATCCCATAAATATTGTTATTTGCGGTGTTTCCTGAAACGGTGGTATAAGCACTCCTCCATAAATATATCCCATAACTGTTATTATTTGCGGTGGTTCCCAAAAGATCATTTTCATAACTACTCTTTAAATATATCCCATAACTATTGTTATTTACGGTATTTCCTATAAGATTATTGATATTACTATAACTTAAATACATCCCATATTCATTATTATTTGCGGTGTTTCCCAATATATCGTTATCATTACTATAAGTTAACCGTATCCCTCCATTGTTGTCATTTACCGTGTTTCCCGAAACGTTGTTATAATTACTCCTCCAAAAATATATCCCATAATAAGTAGATGAACAATTGTTGTCAATTATCTGGGAATTTTCTACATCTGTTAATTTGATTCCCGCATTAGGGTATTCTCCAGAATTGTATACGGTACAATTTTCAATTTTAAAATACACGTCGGTATTTTGAATAAAGATGCAAGTTCCAGAATCTCCGCCATTGATTTCTAAATCCTTTATGATATAAGGGTCGGAAGAAGTGCCTTGACCCGTACAATTATCCGCATTTCTAAAAGCAACCCATCCTGAATTATTAATTATATAAATTTTTCCCGACACTGCTGAGAGTTTCATATTTTCATTATCAGAATTAATTTTATCTCTTATTCCCGAAATTCCTTCATTATTTATGTCATTAAAATTGAAATTATCGTTAATTATTGGTGATAAAGCGTAAACGATTCCTAAAACTATAAAAATAATAATTCTTTTTGTCGGTATTGATTCCATATTAATTTCGCTTTAATTATTAAGAATAATTGATAACCCGTTATAATTGAGGCTTCTTTCATTTATATATTTTACAACTTATTAGGACAAATTTATTTAAACATTATTATATTTAATATGCTTAAAAAAGTGTATTTAAAGGATTAAAAGAAGAATTTAAATTTATATTATTAAAAAGTTAAAAATCCTCGTTTCGATTTAGAATACACTTTTAAAGATTCGAGGCCTCTACTGTTAACTTTCTTTTACTAAATTCTCCTTTAATTTCACTGAGATCAACTGTAATTAGCGTGTGACCTCTATGGTCTTTCTCAAATAACTTTTCATTATTTAAATTAGTTGGATTAGTTGGATTAATAACAAAATATTCTTTACATTTTATACACGCTCGAGCTCTCACTCTTATTACCTCAACCCATTTTTAATTACTCGTTAATAAAACTAAAGTGATGCAAAAGATAAGTAAGAAGAATCCTATTTAACCTTTTTGTCGATCAAAAATCCTATTTGATCATCCATCTTACCTTTATATTGCTACTTAGAGCATATATTTCTGTGTGAAACATATAAAAATGGAAGTATTACTGCTTTCTGTATTCTTTCCCCAGTTTAAAGGCATTACCTAACTTCTTACCAACGGACCAATATGTTGGTTGCTTTTCAGCACCAGTATAGATAATTGGGTTCATTTTTTTTATATCAGGTTTACCATCTGTTAAATCTTGTTCGCTGATATAGGAGTTTATAGCAGTTCCTAATACGATAAAATGATCTGGTAGTTCAATTAGATCTTTTACTGCTAACTCGATGTTTAATGCACATTCTTCTATCATTGGAGCTTCTGTGTCTCCACAAAATATGTTAAAAACCGAGGATTTATCTATTTCCCGTCCTGAAGTAATTCCAACGTAATCCATTTCCTTTACAAGAGCAACTGATGGAAAATTCATACTAAAAGCATTATTTTCCTGAATACCTTCCAATGTATAATGATTTTTATTAATAGATGCCATCCATAGTGGAGGGTTTCGATTAACTCGACTCACCCAAGTACATACCATGAAATTGGGTTTTTCATCCACATTTGTTCCAATAATTACACTTGGCATTTGATATGGAGAAAATCTCTGATCAATTTTAATTTTGCTCATAATGAGGTAGAAATTTTTGAAAATTAAAAAACTAAATTATATCTTATTTTGTTAAAAATTTTTGAAATTCAGTTTTTTTAACTTTCAGGTTTAGTGAATCCTTTTACAAGACGTACAATATCAGCTTTTCTATAGGATGAGGGAACAGAAATATTTTTTTCCTTGCAGAATTCTTTTAGTTGTTTAACAGTCCATTTATTATAATCAATTTTTCCTTCTCCACTTTCCTCTTTTTTCGGCTTTGAAGTGCTCTCTGTAGTTTCTAAAATTTCGATTGCTTCAATCATCCCAATTTCATTATTAAAATAAATCCGTAGTTTATGACTCTCAAGCTCAAAAACTTCCCTCGGAAGACTAGAAACTGGTTGCCATTCTGTTTCTTCGATTATCTCTCCAAAAATATTTCCTTTTTTAATAATTTCTCCATAAAGTATACTCTGACCTGTTAAAACATTCTTTCTCTTATAACCATTAGGTACCTCAGTTTTAATGATTTTTTCGAAAATTTCTCTGGATTTTTTTTCACCCTTCACTTGCTTAAATGACTTTGAAACAAATGATTTTGAATTATTTAAGTGTTTAATTGATGGATTTCTCTGTTGTGTCTCCTGAGTCTTTAATTTAAGTCCATCTTTAACTTGAGATCGGTCACTTTCAGCTATTTCTTGAGTATCCTGTTTCTCAAATCCGAATGCATTAAGAAATTCATGTGGTTCATCCCCTTGATCAACTGAAATTACTTTGCATCGATGAAGCCCCGCGTTCGTTACTAATTCTTGTTGTAATTCTGATGCAACTCGGGAAGCAATAAATTTTTTTCTGACAGATGAGGTAAAACCTTTCCAAATATAAATTCTTCTTAGATCTTCTTTGACAATTATCGCAACTTGGTATGGGTGTAAAATACCATTGCCATTATTTTGACAAAATTCTTGTTCTGATATCTCTAGTTGTTGTCGTTCACCAGTATCTTCTAATTCAAAAACCATAAAATCAGCATAAGCTTCGGTCATTTTTTTACTCAACTATTAATTTCATTTCACTAATATTTATCAAATTACAAATTTCTTTATATAAATAGAGAGAGTATTTTTAGTGGATTATTTGGTTAAAAACATAATAATAGAATTTATTTATTAGATTTTGCTTCTTCTTCTTTCATTCTCTTCTCACGATCTCTTATTTAAAACCTGTAAAGATATATCTATAAATTTATTATAAATTGATATATATCATCCCAATTAAAAACTCTATTTATATTTCTCTCAATATTGACATGTTGATTCCATGGTTGATCATATAACAATAATGTTCGACCTGTTAATTCTTTAATAGGATTAACTAAATTAGGATTATCATCAATATAAATATCATAATCTTCTCGCAGTTTGATATCGTAAGGTTTAGGGTGGAGTAATATTAGCTCTTGATATTGAATATTTCTTCTGAGATTATGGGAACTCAATTTTTTTAAAATAGGCGCTCTATATTTTGGTTGTCTCGCAGTTACGATATATACTTCATGAATCTTATTCAATTCTTTCATTATACTTGGTGCTTTTGCATCTATAAATGGAACTAACATTGAATCTTCATATATCTCATAAAAAATTTCAAAAGCTTCTTGTTCGCTAATTTTCCAGTCTCTGAAAAATTCCCAGTTTTTGACGTCCTTTTTCTGATAATTTGTTTTATTTTTTTTGTTGAAAATTTCGCAGTAAGTAACCATTATATCTAATAAAACACCGTCAATATCAACAGCTATTCTCATTATATATTCTTTATTTATATGCTATAAAAAATCTATTATTAACTAGAATTGGATTATATCGATAAATTCGTTCATAATAAAATTTTAATAAGATTTCAGTTAATTAACATAGCAAGAAAGTTTTTTATATCTTTGTTCATTTTTTTGTAAAACTTTTTAATTCTTTTCATAATTTATACCTTTATATTTGAAAAAAGAAAGATTTATAAAGCCTCACTAACATTATTTTCATAATGGGAAAGCATTCCCATATGACCCATAAAAGG
>JBATUM010000101.1:0-20255 GCA_049671145.1 Promethearchaeia archaeon | reverse complement strand
TGACTTTTATTTGAAAATCCTTAAATACCCATTCTAAATTTTTCTTCAAATTTACTAGAATTATCTTATCAACTTGACCAATTTTTAGTAATAAAATTCTTTTTTTCATCTTGAATATGATTAATATTTTAAAATTGAAAATAAAACTGATATAAAATTCAATGAATAACGGAAAAATTTTTTTATTTAATTAATTTTTCATATCTATACCAACCTATGAATAAGAGAAGTTATTTAACTTTTATTTTATCTTTAAAATAAGAGATAAATTAAATATTCTCTTTGAAATTTGAGACCAATTTCTTAATGGGAGGGTGGTCTAGCCTGGTATGATTCTGTAGAGGTTCTTCTACGGCGTAAATCTTGGTTTGGGACCAAGGGGCCGGGGGTTCAAATCCCCCTCCTCCCATATTTTACAAGTCAAGAAATTAATTTAATAATTTACGGATTCTTCAATTTCTACTGAATTTTCCACCTTGAAATAAATTTCAGGGATTAAATCTTGTATTGTTGAGAAAAGAGATAATAGGATAGCGGGGTTATCAGAAGTTATCCTATAATAAGGTAATAATTTTCTTTTTCTAGAGACCACAATTTGATCCTTAAAGAATTGTAATATTTGTTGAATGTCTTTCTTAAAATCCTTATGTCTTTGTATCCAGATAAAAATTTGATTTTGATTTGTATTTCTGTTAGATTTTGTCTTTAATTTTAGAATCATTGTTACTCATATCTAATGATTTATATAAAATCAATTGATTTGACCTATTTCTAGTATAAAATATATAAACAATAACTATTTTACAGAAAATCAGCAACATTCCCATTATAATTGTGTTTTTATCCAAAAAAGATGTATTAAAGGTTTTTAAATCTTCTATTTAACACATTTTTTTAAAAATAGTATATTTACTTTAAAATTTTTTTCAATTCTTTAATAATTTTATCTACTTTTTCATCTTTAATCCAATATCTAATTTTCGAAGATTTAAGAAATTCTTGAATTTTACTATTTAATTCTGCTAGTTTTTCTCTATCTTTTTTTGATAATTGAGGAATTTCTTCTACGATTTTTTCTTTTACTTCCTTAATTTCTTCCTCAATAATAGGGATTTCAATCTGTTGTTTTCCTTCAATTAGCCTTTTTCTCAATATTTCTTTAATATTTATAATCCATCCTTGAATCCAAGGGAAATTTCCTTTTTTCTTGGGATCTTTTATTTCAATATCTTTTCTATTTACAATAATCAAATCATCAGGGCAAGAATTTACACACGCTCCACAATAAAAGCATTCTTCTTCATTACAGGCTATTTTCCCATACTTTACTACATCTTCAGCACTTTCTGGTATGAAAAAAGATTCTGTTGGGCAAATATTCACACAGGCTTTGCAACCCTGTGGATCGCATTTATGAAGCATGTTTTTCTTAATAATTACTTCTCCTTGAATTGGAGAATTTATATGAAAACACTTAGTAGGACAATCTTTTTCTATCTGAAAATATTCCTTTATAGCATTCCTGTCACGAACGCTTAGGCATAATTTGCATATTTCATTATTTTTATCTTCAATGCATTTATCTATATCAATTATATAAAATTTTCCTATCGAGGGAAATTCATCTAAAGATATTTGACCTTCGGGTTCAATATTTTCATGAAATGCATCAGTAGGACACACTATTACACATAACATACAATAACAACATTTCTCATGATCAATGAAAAGTTTAGGATTGGAGGCATCTAAAATATTTTGGGCAATTTCAGGAATTGGTCCTAATTCTATTGCATCCACAGGACACACTAATTTACATAAACTACAACCTATGCATTTTTTAATATCATAAGTAAGTTTTTTATTAACATCTTTATATTTCCAATTAAGAATTAACTGATTGGGTGCAATTTCAAGATTTTTTTCAACAGTATCTTCTTTACTTTCTATTTCCTCTTTTTCTGAAGCATTCGAAATTTTAATTCTACCATTTTTTCAGTTGATTAATTTCTAATTAATCTAAATTATGCCGATTAAATAATTTTAACTTCTTAATATTGTAAAAAAGGAGGTTAAGAAAAATAAGTTTGGCTTTCTCTATCAAATCCATGCACATATTCAATAGAGATTCCTTCCGGGCGTCTTTCTGGAAGGGCGTAAATTAGTTTTAAGTTAGGAAAAAAAGTCCCAATTCCATTCTTGGCAAGAATCATAGCGGGATGGTCAGCTTCGTTAAAAATTTCTTCAGTTACTTTTAGAGTAATTTCTCTGCACTGATATTCATCAATTATTCCCAATGAGTGAATATATTCATGTAGAAGGATATGGTATATATAAGCCCATACAATTTCATAGGGTTGTGACTCTATGATTATTTTTAGAGGAGATTTATTCATCACAATTTCAGTACCCGGATAGAAGTGCATTCCACCTACAAAGCCGCCTCTGTACATTCCCATTTCTACTAAACCAAGGCTTAATCCCGCTCTATGAAGTTTTAAGATTTTTCTAACATCTGTTTTAACTTTTTCAAAAATTTCAGGCATTAATTTTTTTAATTCTTGGATTTCCATAAAATACCTCATTTATTTAATATAAAAATACTTTAAAAATCTAAAAACCAATCATCCTCATCCTCACGCAAAAAACCCATCATTCGTGATAAATCTTCTAATAATGGTCTGTAGAGTGAACCAAATCGCCTATTACGTTCATATTTATCCATATCTGAGAAAAATAAATCATCCATCAATACATCAATACGAAATCCTTTAAAATATCGCTCTGGTTTAAAGAACATGGTAGTTAGAATTTCTTCAGTTAGATTTAAACTAGCTCTTAAATTTTTATCTTTAATATCTTCATATTTACTTCTTAGATTTGCTTCTAATTTCTCCTTAAATTGACCATGCATCAGATTTTTTATTTCTAATATTAAGCATTTTTTCTGAGTAAGAAATTCTTTTCTTTTATTTTCTAAATCGACTATACTTTTCTCAACTTTCCTCATCTCATCTCCTAAATATTTAATCTTATTATTAGGAGTCTTAATTTTGGAATAATTAATTGACCAACTCATATCCTTAAATTCAACCATCTCTGATTCACTATCAGGCGTACTAGTATTATATTTAATATTATAATAATCAGGAGTTATATCGATATTAACTGAAATATTACTTTTTACTCTATATTTATCTCCTCTAGTTTCAGCTGATTCAATAGCTTCAATGATGTTGTTACTTTGAAGGAGAGATAATTGACTGTGAACTGCTTGTCTTGAGATCCCTAATGAACTTGCTAATTCAGGGGCAGAATGTGGAACTTTTGATAGTTTTGTTAATATTGCTCTTCTTGTAGGATTACCTAATATTTCCAACAAAGAATCTAAACTTATAATTTGAAACTTTTCATCCTCTTCCTCAATTTCTATTTTTATCTCACCTTTAGATATTATTAATATAAAAAATTATCTATACAGATCCTCAGCTTCTTTAGCATAACTATCATGTGCTCTTTTTGCTCTATCTGCACCTTTAAGAATTTTCGCTATTGCTTGATCAAAATCATCGTTTGATAGGGCTATATTATCAACCAATTGAGATTGAAGTACTCCAATTTTGTCTTCTAAATCTTTAATTTCATTATCCAAACTTACTATGCTACTTGTTGATTGCTCATTTTTCAATTGTTCTAATTGATTGTTATATTCTTGAATTTTTTGCTTTTTCTCATTAATTGAGGGCACAGCGTTCCTTATTGTTAATAAAGTTGTCTCTTCACATATAGCTTGAATATCAGCTCCTGTATATCCATCCAATTCCTCTGCTAATTTATCTATGTTAACGTTATCCGCTAGAGGTTTATTTTTTAAATGTATTTTGAATATTTCCTTACGAGTTTCTAAATCTGGCATTGGAATTTCAATATGTCTCCCAAATCTACCTGAACGTAATAATGCGGGATCTAGCAGTTCAGGACGATTAGTTGCCGCCAGTAAAATAACTTCTTTTAGATCTTCCATTCCATCCATTTCAGTTAATAATTGAGATACGACTTGTTCTGTTACTTCGGAACTTGCAAATCTTCCTCTCATTCCAGCAATCGCATCGACTTCATCAAAAAAGATGATACAGGGTGCCGCTGATCTAGCTTTTCTAAATGTTTCTCTAACCGCTTTTTCACTTTCTCCTACCCATTTTGATAAGAATTCAGGTCCTTTTACAGATATAAAATTTACTTCACTTTCATGAGCTAAAGCTTTTGCTAACAATGTTTTACCAGTGCCAGGTGGTCCAAATAAGAGTATTCCATTCGGAGGTTTTGAATTTAGATGTTTATATAATTCTGGATATTTCAAGGGCCATTCTATCACTTCTCTTAATTGTTGTTTAGCATCTTCTAATCCTCCAACATCATCCCAGGTTTCTTTAGGTTGTTGTATTAAAACTTCTCTCAGAGCAGATGGTTCAATACTATTTAAAGCATGGAGAAAATCTTCCATTCTTATTTGAAGTTGTTCTAATATTTCCATAGGAATAGGTTTGTCAAAATCAAATTTAGGCAAAATTTCTCTAATAGATAACATTGCTGATTCTTTACATAATGCTTCTACATCTGCTCCTACAAATCCATGAGTTCTCTCTGCTATTAATTTTAAATCGACATCTCCATTTAAAGGCATTCCACGTGTATGTATCAACAATATCTCATGTCTACCATCAGTATCGGGGACTCCAATCACAATTTCTCGATCAAATCTTCCGGGTCTCCTCAATGCAGGATCAATATCATTAACTCTATTAGTTGCTCCAATTACAATTATTTCACCTCTTCTTTCCAATCCATCCAGCAATGATAACAATTGGGCTACAACTCTTCTTTCTACCTCTCCAGTGACCTCACCTCTTTTTGGAGCAATAGAATCTAACTCATCAATAAATATTATAGAAGGGGCCATTTCTTTAGCTTCATCAAACTTTTTTCTTAGATTTTCCTCGCTTTGACCATAAAATTTGCTCATTATTTCAGGTCCACTAATAGTTATAAAATGAGCATCAGTTTCATAAGCTACTGCTCTCGCTAATAATGTTTTTCCCGTACCAGGAGGTCCATGCAATAATACACCTTTAGGAGGTTCAATACCTATTCTTTTAAATAACTCAGGATGTTTTAATGGCAATTCAATCATTTCTCGAATTCTCTGAATTTCTTCTTCTAAGCCTCCAATATCCTCGTAAGTTACCCTACTTCTCTCTAATTCTTCAAGTTCTTTATGGCTTTTAGGTGATAAAAGAATTTTAGTTTTATCATCAATTCTTACAGCATCTGATTTTGGTGTAAAATCAATAACTACTAAATTCACTCTACTACCCATAGCATAAAAACTAAGGATATCACCTTTAGTAATAACTCTATTTTCTAATATATTTGCCAATTGTTGAGCATTTCGTAAAATGATGGCTTCTTCTAAGCCTGCAAAGGTAACCCTTTCAGCTATACTAGCTTCTATTTTAGAAATTCTTACAAAATCATCAATAGACGCATTTATATTTCTTCTTATTGAAGAATCAATCCTTATTATTTTTGTACCTTTATCTTCCTTATAATCACTCCAAAATAAAGTAGCTGTACGTTTATTTGATGATGGATGGATAATTTCTATAACATCTCCAGGATGAATGTCCATTTCTTTTACTATATCTGCATCTATTCTTATAAATCCTTTGCCCACATCCTCCTTTAAGGCATCTTTTACTCTTACTTCCACAGAGTTTCTTTTATTCTCTCCCGTTAAACTACTACTCATTATTGAAAACCTCGATTAACATATTTAATTCTTTTTTCTTATATATTAAATTGATTATTTAGATTTTACTAATTTTTTTTTATTTAGTTTTAAAATTGCAATACCATTATTAATATCTAAACTATAATCATCCATGGTACATTTAAATGGTAATTTAATCTCTTTTACGAATCTGCGTATTTGGCTTTCGGCACTGATTTTTAAATTTCTTCGATCTTCGCTAAGACTCAGCAAAAAGTGACCTTTCTCCACTCCCGGTACTTCTATAACGATTTCTATAAAATCTTCATATTCATTTAATTCTGAATAAGGTTCTATGATTTTAGTTTTGTTATAATTTTTCGTGGGATCTATTTGGAGTTCTTTAGCATTAAACTCTTTAACTTTAGCTGTTTCAGGTAATTGATGAAAATTAGAATATTTAGATACATTTAGTCTTTTTAAATAATCCTGAAGTTTGTTTTGATCAAAATCTCCTTCAATCTTTATTTCAGGTTTGTCCATACCTGGTTCAAAATGGTAAGTAACCTTAAAACCTTTACCTTTCTTGTTTTTAGGGTTTTTTGTTTGATCGAAACTTGGTCCAGGTAGAAAAAAGAAATCCACATCGAATTTATCCCAATTTAAACCAAATTTTTCCTTTATCTTCTCAAAAAAATCATCAATATCATCATAATCCTCAGACATAAACTCACCACATAAAAATTTCTGTAAATTCTTGCTTGACAATTAATAGATGTCACTTAAAATATAAATATCTATCGATTTTAAAAAATAAGAGTTCCCGCTTTAAAAATCAATTTTAAGAATCAAATATAAAAAATTAGTTATTAATAAACTTTTCAAAATTTAGATTTTATGGCTAAAAATATAAATCTTAATTTTTATCTTTTTTAACTTCTTCGATGACTTCTTTAGTTCGGAGTAATAGTTCAAACGCTACTTCAGGAATACGCCAACCTCCCAATCCGCAATCTGGTCCAACAAATTTTAATCGATCCCCATACAGCTGTATCGCATCTAAAAGGTTTTTTTTAATTTTCTCTTTTGAATCAATTAAACTTAACATACCATTGATTGTGTTTAACTCATCCCATTTAGCACCATTATCTATCGCTTCTGCGATAATATTGTCAATGTTAGTTCTGGTTATGCCAACTCTAATAAATTTATCGTATTGCTCTAAGAGTTTTTCTGAGATTTTGTTAGATTTATTAGCAGCATATTCACAAGTTATGACATCGAAGTATTTAGTTTTAAGGGGAATATCAGCCCTATTAAGAGTGTGAATATGCATTTGAGTAGTGTTATTATTATTCTTAATACCCTCCAAAGATTTATCATATATTTTAATTAAATCTTCTTCAGTTATGTTCACAATATCAACATAACCAAATGAAGGTTCATCAATAGAAATAATTGACGTATTTATATATTTAGTATACATTACAGAGTTTTTCAAAATTGAATTTATAGATCTTGCAAAATTGAGTACCATATCTGGATATATAGAAAATTTGAATCGTTTAATGTATAAATCAATAGGTCCAGTAATACATACCTTAATTTGTAAGCATTCACCCGTTTCTTCATAATATTTTTTGGCGAAATGTTCTATTATAAAAATTTCAGGGATATAGGCTTTACTTGGATCTATTAAATTGGGCTCAATTTCAAAGTCTGCTATAGGTTGTAAGAATTGTGTGTACATATCTATATGTTGAGGGTAGTTTATGACTTCAACTCCAGCCTTTAATTTTAATTTGAAAGAATTAAGCATTGGCTCAATTAAATGTATTTGAATTCCTTTGTTGGTAAAAATATTCTCTTTATTCCCAAAAGCTTTATAGGCTATCCAATAAAATCTATTGAAATTTTCATTAGTAATTTTTTCAGGTAACGGAAAACTACCTACATCATCAAACTTTGGAAACACACTCAATTGAATTAATCACCTTTTTAATTAAGAAGTGAATAAATTAAAAAAGAAAATTTCTCAATTGTATATTATTCTTTTCATTTCTTTTTCTATAACTTTAAGATCTTTCAATTTGATTCAAAATTCATATCTTCAAAATTGATATTTTCAATCACCCATATCTTTTTGCACTATACATAAAGAATATGTTATAAATAGGTGAAAGCTTTAATAATACGGCATTCTATTATTTTATTTAAAGAATTTCAATAATTTACATTATGGTTTAAACTGATTTTAGAAAGACGTGAATATTATGTCAAAAACAGAAAAAATGCCAAAAGAATGCGAAGAATATATGACTCCAATGGAAAGGATAACGGGTCTTTTATTACGAAAGAAACTTGATAGAGTTCCGTGCTTTCCATTTGTTTCAGCAGCAGCAGCTCAACTTAGAAGGTTAAACTATGGAGAATATGCTACAAAACCGGATTTATTCTTAAGATGCCAAATAGAAGCTCAACAGCTTTTTGGTTATGATGGTATTACAGCAATGCCAGATCTTTGCGTTGAGGCTCAAGGTTTTGGGGCAAAAATCATATATCCACCAGACAACGCCGCTTATCCAGATCCTTATAATCCAGTTCTTAAATCTCCAGATGATTATAAAAACATAGATAAATTATTTGATTGGTCCCATGCTGATAGGATGAAAAATCAAATAAAAGTCGTTAAAACTATAAAAGAGGAATTACCTGATTTAATGATAGGGGGAATGACGATAGGACCATTAGGATTAATAAGCCGGCTTCGTAATGTTAATGAGCTCGTGCGAGATTTCACGCATCATAAAGACAAGCTTCATGAAGCACAAGATATTGTTACTGATATTCAAATAGAATATATTGAAAAACAGATTGAGGCAGGAGCTCGAACAATAATGGTTCCTGTCGTTTTAGCTGAGAGAGAACTCATGAGCAAGGAAATGTGGTTAGAATTGGATATGCCCTATCAAAAGAAGATTGCCAATTTTGTTAGAAAAAAAAGAGCTTTTTATATGGTTCATACTTGTGGCCGAGGTCCCTATTTTGATCTCTTAATTGAACATCTTCGACCAGTTCTCATACAAAATGCATTCTTACCCGATGGTGTAAAAACTGAACAGGAAATGGTTGAAAAATATGGAAAGAAGTTAATTTTCTTAGGGTTTTTAAGCGTTTCATTACTTGCATGGGCATTTCCTCATGAAGTTATAGCAGAATGTAAAAGACAACTTGAAGTTTTCGGAAAGTCGCCCGCTGGTTATATTCTTGGAGCATCCTGTGAATATCCTCCCTATGCACCTTTATATAATGCGATGGCTGTTGTGAAAGCAGCTAGGACATATGGTAAAGATTTTCAAGCTGGCAAGGGAGCAAATTATGAAGGAGAAGAAGGAGGCTAAAAGCATGTCAGATGAAGAAATTTTAAATATGCTTAAGGAAAGTGTTTTAAATTTTGATGAAGAGGGCGCTATAGAAGCTGCTAAGACAGCAATAGGGGCAGGAATTGATCCATTAAAAGCAATAAAGGAAGGTCTATACCTGGGTTTAAAAGAAATCGCGGATCAATATGAAGACACTGTCTTTATAACAGATATGATCATAGCCTCAGATGTTTTTTATGCGGGTGCTAATATTTTAAAATCAAAAATAGATCCAGAAAAAGCCAAGGCAAATAGTAAAGGAACAGCTGTTCTTGGCGTAGTGAAAGGAGATGTTCATGATCTTGGCAAGAACATGGTGAAATACCTATTTGAAGCTGAAGGTTTCGAGGTTATTGATCTGGGCTTTGATGTTCCCGCTGAGAAATTTATTGAAGAGGCAGAGAAAAATAATGCGAATCTTATCTTAATTTCAGCAATGTTAAGCTCAATGTTTCCTGAAATCGGAAAAATCGTTAATTTGGCTAAAGAAAAAAAGTTGCAAGCAAAGGGCGTGAAAATTATGGCCGGTGGGGGGCCTGTTTCAGAAAATATAGCGTATCAACAGGGTGCTGATGGATGGGCCCTTACAGCTCCTTTAGCTGTTAAAAAAGCTTTGGATTTGCTTAAATAACTTTATCAAATCAATTAAAAATCATAAAAGAAGTTAGATAAGAGATTAATCTCTTTTTCTTTTATCCTAAATAAATCGAAAATCAATTCATCAATTCTTCCCTGAATTTCTTTTCTTTTCCCGCTGGATTGAATTAATTGGTTTGTTAATTTTTTGATTAAAGAAATTTTTTTACGATCTATTTCTGATATAAAGTTTTCTATAAAAGGGATGGGCAAATCATCTTCCAATTTTGTCTTACTTCTCTTTAACTGAATATTTTTTGCGTTAAATAAAAAACGGACTAATTTAGAATTCAAATACGCTAACATAAATATATAATCAATAGAATTTTGGTTTAATCTCGGCCATAAGAAATATGTATCAGATGTAGCAAAATATGAAGAATTTGAATATCCGAAAATATTATCATTAGATATATACTTAAAAAAGATTTTTTTATCAGTTTCATAAAAAGGTTCAAGATCGATTAAGCTTTCATTGGATTTTTTTTCATTGCTCCGAATAAACGTCCCTCTTCTTGGAAAAAAATAATCATTTGGATTCTCTTTTGCATTAACTAAAATATTTCTTAATTCTGTTTTATATTGTTTTAGATATTGAATTAGATTTGGATATTTTTCTTCAAAAAATCGATTTCTTTCCTCTATATTGGCACCATCAAATTCATTTTTATTAAAATATATAGCAAATCCGATATGTTCCCCTTCGATATAACCGTAAGACTTTATTGATTTACTTTTATAAATTTTCTTAAGTCTTTGCTTCTCAGCATGTGTAATTTTTATAAAATTTTTATTAATTTTTATGTATACATCTTGCTTTTTTATTTTAAGATTTTTTCCTTCATTTAGAATGAATAACTCATCTTTTATGAAAATTAAACCGTTACGAACAATAAATTTATCCTTGAGATAAGAGATTTTACCGTTAACGACACATTTTTTTTCAATATTATCAACAATCTCCTTTATTTCTACCGGATATAATAAGTTCCAACTTCTATCTGGTTTCAAATCATTATTTGTTATAGCAGATCTATATTTTCTTATATTTCTATTATCATTTCTTAATAATACCTGTTTAAAGATCATAGTATTGAACTTTTCATCAATATGGTTTGAATTTCTATTCTTAGTAATCTGAATTACTTGAATAGGTTTATTTACAGATCGTAGTCTCTCCTGATCTGTTTTCTTCCTTAGAATAAAAATACAATTATGCTGACCAGTAGCATCTTTAAATATTTTTAATTTCCTTAAATCGATATATTGAATAAAATAACAATCATCTAGAATATGTGGTTTCAGTAACTTTATTCCAGTTTTGTCAGATTTTGTAATCCAATAGTTTGTTGTAATAAATGAAAGGAGTCCCCCTGGATTGAGTTTTAAAATCCCTAAATGGATAAAAAAGTAAAATAAATCCATATTACCAACAAAGTATTTAGCACATATAGGATACTTTTTCACATAATTTTGAAAAATTTCAGCATTATAATTTTGTCCTAAGTATGGTGGATTGCCTATTATCATATCATATGAATCATTTAAATCAGATCCAAGAAAATTTTCAAATTCGAATTTTACTGTTGGATAAGATTTCATTAATCTATGCTTCAAATTAATGTCCATTTCATAAGCTGTTATATCATAGAACTTATTTTCAATTAGGAACTTTAAAAATACTCCTCTACCAGCAGAGGGTTCTAGAATTCTTAAATCAGATAAGCTCTGCTGTTTTTTTTTAAAAAGATTATTATCTTTTATTAGTTTAACAATGTTTTTTACCATAAATTCAGCTATATATTCCGGTGTAAAAATTTGACCTATTGAATTGTTCTTTAAATTAATATTACTTTTTAAAACCATCTAATCTTAATATTAGATTAAAATATCTAAAAATTTGATGATTTTTCAATTAATAATAATTTGAATTAAAAAAAAAAGAATTATTCTTCATGAGTATGATCATGGTGATGAGGCTCCATTGTTATATTAACTGGTCGTAGAGAACCAATTGCCCATCCTGTTACTTCATTTAATGAGGGATGAATTATCATAGATTTATAAATCGGCATGAACGAACCACCTTCTGGGCATGCGCGTTCCAATTTTGGAACATTTGTTTTTTCAGAAAATTCGGGTAAGATACATGTAAATCCTGAATTCATTAAATACACAAATGGTTGGACTAAGACTGCCGCATGAGATCCAACGACATGTGCTCCTAAAATTCTATAAGATTTATCAACGATTAACTTAACAAAACCATCATCATCATCCTTTTGATTAAACCCCATGGCAAAACCTTTCGCTACGGTTGAATAATTTTTTAATGCTACAAATATTTCATGACCTTTTTCGATAGCTTCAGCTTCAGTCATTCCTACATGTCCTATTTGGGGGTATGTGAAAATAGCCCATGGAACGGCAGAATAATCGACTGATTGCTTATTTTCTGGGGGTCCAAAAATATTATTTATGCAAATTTCTGATTCATAATTGGATTTGTGTCTAAATTGATATAATCCGTTTGCATCACCAATACACCATATCTTTTCCTTGGTTGTTTCTAAATGATGATTTGTTTTTATCCATCCTCTATTATCAACTTCAACCCCTGCTTTTTCAACTTTTAGACGATCTGCATTTGATTTACGACCAGTAGCAATGAAAATTTCATCAGCTTTTACTTCAATCTTCTCGCCAGTTTTCAAATTCTCTGCAATTACAATTTTAAGATTGTTTTTAGATTTTACTTCAATAGCTTCATGATTTACTAATACATTCATATATTTCTTAAAGTTTTGCTCTAAAAATCTACTAATTTCAGGCTCCTCAGTTGCAACCAAACGTGGAAGCATTTCAATGATGGTTACTTCTGTTCCTACGGCAGAAAAAATATGAGCAAATTCAGCAGCAATCACTCCTCCTCCAATTATAATTAGACTTTTCCAAGGTTTATTTGGAAATTTATCGTCAAAAAAAGACTCGTTTGTGATATAGTCAACTTGATTTAATCCTTTAATGGGTGGAATGAATGAACGTGCCCCAGAGGCTAAAACGAATTTATCTCCCTTAAATCGCCCAAGACTTTGCTCTCCATCGCGACTTTTTACTTCCATTTCATATTCTCCAATAAATTCACCCACTCCTCGATAAAGCTTCAGATTTGGAACTTGAGATAATCCTTTCTCCATTTCTTTACTCTCATCAATTTGAGACCACATGCGCTTTGAAATTAATTCCCAATTTATATTTTCTACGGTGAAATCAATGCCCACCCTCCTTGCATGTTGAGCTTCTCGAATTAAATCAGCTGGATAAACTAATACTTTTGAAGGAATACACCCGCGTGTCAAACATGTAGCACCAAGCTTAGTATCCTCAATAAGGGCACATTTAAGGCCCATTTGAAGTCCAGTATTAATAACATTGAGACCAGCTCCACTGCCAATTACAACTAAATCATATGTCTCCATACATTCCATTTTAATTGTATGACTTTTAAACTTTATAGTAATATTTTAAAGGAATTTAGAATTAGAGAGTAAGAAGAATTAGGATGTTCTTCCATCGTTGAGTGGATATAAATCTAAATTTAAATTAAATTAAATCATATTAATTCAGATATGCTTTATTGTACAACATTTGTAAAAAAATCTTCAAATTTCATTCACCAGAAAAAGGGCCATAAATGGAGAGAAGCATCTGTGAAAATAGAAAATTCATTTTTTGAACAATAAGATGGTCACTTTGGGTCTGCGGTAGGATCTTGTTTTTTGAGAAAAATGTTGCACATTAGTTAAAATTAAGAAATTTATGTGAAATAACTTATTGAATCATTTTTTTTGTTAGAAACAAAATAGTTTGTTATCCTAATTGTTATGAAAAACTAAGTAAACTAATAAGAAAAAAGAAAAAATTTTTATGTTCCTATAATATCCATTAGTTTAGGAAAGATTCTGGGATAGTGAACAGCCATACAATGTATTCCCGCAAGAAGGTTCTTTTTTCTTAACTCTCTAATAAAGGGTTTAAAGAATTCATAATTAGCTTGATCATAGGCTTCTTTTTGCATACTTTTGTCTGTTTTATATTCAGTCTTAATTCCTTTCCACTTTTCTAAAATATCTTTTGGAACACTCACACCAGGAACAAATGTATCGAAACCTTTCGCAATTCCGTAACTTTTCATTGGAAATATACCTAAAAGAACAGGAACTTTATATTTTTTAATTTCTGTTAAAAATTCAATTGTTCGATCTAAATCATATACTACTTGAGTTTGTATAAATTCAGTACCTGCTTCTGCTTTACGACCAATCTTTAAGATTTCTGCTTCCATTGGTTCTGCATTAGGATTTGCAGCAGCTCCAACATGTAGCTTTGGTGGTGCCTCTATCTCATGACCGTTAATTTTACCAGTATCTACCATTTCTCTAACAAGTTTTACCAAAGTTGCAGAATCCAAATCAAAAACAGGTTTACTTTCAGACATGTCACCTAGAGCCGTATGATCACCAGTTAATGAGAGGATATTATGTATCCCGAGAGCCTGTGCTCCCATTATCATTCCAGCAATTCCAAGTTTATTCACATCTCGAACTGTCATTTGCCAAATACATTCTAAATTAGCATCTCTTTGAACTATATAAGATGCTGCTAAACTATTAATTGTGACAATTCCAAGTGGGCTGTCAGTTACATTGGCAGCTATTACGTAAGGAGCCATTTCTTTTGCTTCATGTACAAGATGAGATAGATCAGTAGTTTTTTCTGGCTCTAATTCACCTGTTAAAATGAATTCACCCTTAGCAAGGGCGTCTCCTAATTTTGAATATACATTCTTTTCTGCCATTATTTTAACTCACCTCCTATCTCCACACGACTTCTTGTTGGTGACCACTTTCAGACCAATCTCGAGCATCCCGTAATCTGCTGAATAAATCTAACCTATTTATTGCTTTCAAGCGATTAAAGATCAAAACCCAACCACAATCTTTCTCATAATTACCCACTTCACATTTTCCATCAACCATTCCACCGCAAGGACCATTCATAAGTCCTTTAGCACATGTAGCTATAGGACAGATTCCTCCTGTGTAATTTAAATAACAATCGCCACATGCTCGGCATCGCATATAAAAGCGTCCAATTCTCTCCGTCATCCCAATAAATTTTGTATTATTTGAAATAAGTACAGGTTTTTCTGGATACTTTTTTTGAAGAACTTCCACAATTGATTGAGCTCCAAGTCCGCAACTAAGAGTGAGTATTACATCAGATTCTTGTAACTCATCATCAATTCTACGTAAATCTTTCTTCATAACTCTATTGTCACATACATCTTCTGAGACTATTACAGCTTCTACTTCATAGCCTTTTTCCTCTAATTTTTTTCTCCATTCTTCTGCGCCTTCAGTTCCCCCAGTTTGGCATAAAGCAGCACAGGTTCCACAAGAAACAAGAGTTAATTTTTTAGCATTATAATTCTGAAGAGCTTCAAATACTTCTTCATCTGGCTTTTTAGTTGTAATTACAACCATTATAGTTCTACTTTTTTTAGTAATTTCGATTAAATAATACCTTAAATTTTGAAATTAATAAATTTATTAAAATTTAATTATTATTTTTTAAACTTCTTAGTTAAAAACAAAAATTTTAAAAGATAAAATTAGTTGTAATTATGACAAATTTTTTTCATTTTTCCTTTATTTATTCCTTTTTGTATAAATTCAGGAATTTTAACGAATGGAATTAGTAAAAGAATTTATCTAATTGAATCACACAATTATCATATTTTATAATTGAATATAAGAAAAATTAAATCCATCAATTACTATTTTAGCTCTGGCATATACTTCTCATAATCGTTTTTCGTAGCTTCACTTAAACTTGCTATACCTCCGCAATTTTCACAATATTCTGTAAATGTATGGCTAAATTTCTTACAAGTTTTACAGATATACAAAAAAGTCTTCTTGTATGCTTTTCTCCGTTCTTTTGTTATTTTATCTACTTTATCTGTAATAGGTTGTAGTGAACGTCTATGTCTAATATAAAAAATTGTTACCAAAGAAATTGTGCCTATAATAGCTATTATCACAATAATTAATACAATATCGAATGAAGGTGGTATTTCTACGAGTCCATGGGCATAATATATATCCATTTCATTATCTCTTCCATCAGACCAAGCTACATGAGGAACACCATTATCATCGAGTTGAATTGCTAGATATTCTCCTGGTCTAGTGAATGCACTATTAGTATCTCTATCTGCTATTGCAATCTGATCAGAAAATTCTGTTTCATTTCGATGAGAGCCAGTAAAATTAACGGTCCGATAATAAGGTTTGTAATTACCTAATTCTTCACTATAATAGGCAATATGAAGACGCCCAGTTTCGTCAATTGCCAGATCTGGATTCCATTGGTGTCCTGATGTTGAAGGGTTAATGCGTATCCGCTCACTCCAAGTTGCTCCGAAATCATCTGAATATCTTAAATATACATCCCAAGTATCAGCTGGTTGATCATATTTGTCAGCCCATAAAACATATAGTCTATTATTTTGATCAAATTTAATGACGGGCAAAGTTGCTTTACTAGGTCTACCTCCTATAGCTTCAAAGGTACAATAATCTCCATCTTGATTTATAAGCTGCGGGGCATCAAATGTTATAGCACGGTCTATACTCTTAGTAAAATATAAGTTCCCACCTTCATCAGGAGCCCACGTCCACGCAAGAAAAACATCCCCATTATTATTTAATGTCACATAGGGCCCAACGAAATAAAAATCTTCTCCTAAATTTGAAACTTCCTGATAAGTATCTCCACCATCTATAGAACGTGAAATTCGTACTGTTACATTACCTGTTGGATCAATGTCTGCATCATCATATGCAACATAAATAGTATTGTTTTCTCCTACAACGATGGTTTCTTTGTCAGCAAAATACGTACCATTTGTAGCTTTAATTGGGGTCCATGTATCTCCATTGTCAATACTTTTTGCTACTGTTATCTGAGTCAAATAATCTCCCGAGGGATCTGAAAAATAAGCTTGCTCAAATTCTAGATAAGCATAATAAATAGTTCCATTATACCAATAAAGCCAAGGATCTGATTGGCGAGTAAATCTACCTCCATACATTGGCATATTATATGGATTAGACCATGTCTCACCTCTATCAGTAGACTTTACAATACTAACCCTAGCGCCTCCACCACTATGAGTTTCTGAATTTTTCCAACCTACAAAGATTACTTCATCTGGAAAATCACTTATTGCCATTGATACTTCAACATGATGCGCATAATTACTATCATCTATCGATAAGAGCCTATTGTCTGAGAATGCTATTATTTCGGGATTATCTTCCTGTGATAATCTAATTTCATTACTACTATTAAAACTAACTATCCTTTTCATAAAAAAGGATGAAGAAAATAATGTTAAAAGAAGAAAAATAACAAAATACTGGAGTATTTTGATTCTATTTGATTTTTTCATATTCTTTAAAATATCCATTGGAAATTTATATAACTTATGTAGGAAGAAGTATAAGAACTTCAAATTAAGGAGAAATTTGAAATTTAAAAAATTTTAAAATAATAATTAATTTTAGTAGATAGAATTATTAAAATTCGAAAAATTAGGGAGTCTTATTTAAAATGAGAAGAATAGGTAGTATTGATACTATTCGTGGCATTTGTATGTGGATTATGATATTTGGGCATCTATTAGAGTGGTGGATTAGTTTTGAAAGTTATTGGTTTAAAGATTGGATGTTTGCTTTTCTCGAATCGGTTGGCGCTACTGGATTCCTGTTTGTATCAGGAATTAGTACTGCTTTAGCTTATAAAAACAGTTTAATTAAAAGTAATGATTCAAAGGATTTTAATCTATTGAGCGTTAGAAAGGTATATTTCATTAGAGCAATAATAATTTTACTTATAAGTTTTATTTATAACACTCTTTTCATATTAATTTGGAGCGGTGATATAGCAGATATTTGGACGTGGTATGTTCTACAAACCATTGGATTTTCGCTTATATTAGCTTGGCCTTTCTTAAAAATGTCTAAATATATTAGAATAGTTGTAAGTATTCTTATATTTGCCATAAACATGATACTATTGGAATTATTATTGCCTTATGAAGGACAATCTAATTTTTTTGGTTTCTCATTTCATATATTGTATAATCCTACAGATCAATACATTATTCTAACTTACTTTGGGATTTTTCTTTTAGGAACTGTATTAGGCGATATTCTATTCGAGATTAATATTATAGAGGATCAAATAAAAAGAAGACACATATTTAAAAAAAGATTCATTTTACCGTCTTTAATCATTGGAACGTGTATATTAATGTTTGGGATTTTCTTTCAATTTCCAAATTTTTTAATTTTAGGCACTTTATCATCATTAGCTTATTCTTGGGGTTTAATTTTAATTGTTTTTTCAATATTTATTGCGATTGAGATATTTGAAGTATTTAAAACTACTAAAAGTTATAAGCTATTATATTATTTCTCATTTTACTCTTTTACTATCTATTTATCTCACTATCTACTATATTTTCTTTTCCCTGGACAATTTAACTATATCGAGATTTTAATTATTTGGGTAATTGGAACTGCTTTATGTGGGTTTTTATTTAGAATAATGTACCATAAATTAGGTTCAAAAGCTTCATTAAAAGCTGTTATTAACATCTTAAGTTATAGAATATCAATGAAAGTTAAATTACAAGATGTTTTGGAATTTAAAAATAAGTAAAGTGAATTATTTACTTTTTTTTAATATCAAAATTGATGTTAATAATTTTGATTATAAAACTTTAAAGAAGTACCAAAAACAATAATGATCAATTCCAATAATGATTTAAAAAGTATAATTTGATCAAGAAGTAAATAAGTGTCAATTAAAAATTTTTCAATTCATAAAAAAAAAGAAAAAATTTGTGGAATTTTGATCATTTTTTCATAACTTTTTATTGTTTAAGAAAGACCCATTTCTTACCCCTCTTTTTAAGTTAGTCAGGAATTGGTCAAAAAAATTCCTAAAAAAGTAAGGAGAAAATACTTTGAAGAATAAATAACCATGAAAAATTGACTCTTTCACCATGAATTGTATGGATTCCGGATTCTGTCAAAATCATTCCTGAAATGGTTAGATTTTTAACAATTCGCCTGATCTCGTAAAAATGGAAACGGAAAAAACCCCAATACATTTAAATATGAATTTATTCTTACGTTAGTTAGTAATAAAAAAATAATATTAAAAAAAGTGAGAAAAAAAAATGGAAGTAATCAAATCAAAAGCAGAAGTTTTAACTTTAACTGATGAACAAATAGAAAAGGTCTATCAATTAGCAAGCAATGTTGACATAGAAGTTATTGAGGAAATAGCTCCTTTACTTTTAGATGTTTGTTTAAACGCCGAAGGTGGCGTCTTAAAAAATGAATTAGGAAGAGTCATTTTCCATTTACAAAAAACTGAAAGATTAAACACGCGCATTGGTTTTGAGAAACTTCTAGATGGAGCATTAAGGGTTAATGCGGAGGAAGTTTTCAAAATCCTTGAGGATGCTGAAGCGGGAGATTTTTCTAAAGAAATAAAAGCACTTTTGTAGGATTAAAATTTTTTTTAACCTTCTTATTTTATTCAATTTAGTTAAAATTTGTTAATTTATTCAACCTCTAATCTAATACCTTTGGTTTAAGGATATGACTAATACAATTCTTTTAATTTAATTAGAGAAATGTTATAAATTGTATTGCATTTTTTTATTTAACAAACTTTTGATTTAGCGATGATGACTGACATTAAAAAGGAATCTGATATAGATAGAGCGTGGGAATATTATGAAAAAATAAGAGATGCCCTCACAGGGTTATATGATATTTTAAAAATGAGTATGGATGAAAATAATATTTTTTATCAGTGTGGGGTTGATAATTTAGAAAATTTAAAGGAAACTATTATTGATATGCTGAAAAAAGATTATAATCCCGCAGAAATAAAACGAAAATTACGAGATATTGAGTTTGATATGAAAAAGTCTCTTTTTTTTGAACATGATGAAAAACAAGATCAAAAGTAAAAGGGCTCTATTACCTCCTTTAATCACTTCTTATCATAATCCAACTAATAAAATTCGTTTTTGGAATGATAATTTCTTCAAATACTTCAAATCCAAAATGTTCATAAATAGAAACATTTTTTCTAGAATTTGTTTCTAACATAATAGGCAAATTTTCCCAAAAGATACGTTTTAACATGGGTTTTATTAACTTGCTTGCAAAACCTTTTCCTTGATATTTTGGGTCAACACCTATTGGACCTAAATACCAATATGGAGTTTTCATAAGATGATTACGCATTGATATATTCACATCTTCGATATACAT
>JBATUM010000100.1:0-21045 GCA_049671145.1 Promethearchaeia archaeon | reverse complement strand
ATTAATAAGGTAATAATGATAAAAACCATAAAAAAAGTTTATATTAATAGGCTATAAATTCTATTTTAAAAAAATTAATTTATTAGTTCTACCTAATTTAGGAATCTAGAACCTTAAAAATAAAAGTGGATTTCGATAATTTCTTAATTTTTTTAACTGAATTCCAATGATTGTTTAATAATTTATAATACGAACATAGAAATGGCTAGATTTGGGTATTAATTTAATTAAAGGCTATAAAAAATTAAAGGTGAAAATATTGGAAGAATTAGTAGAAGAAAAAAGTGAGATTGAAGAAACAGAAGAAGAACCTAAAACACGATATGTTATTCCAGAGTTATGCATGTATGATAATGAAGACAGTACTGGCTATATAATTGAAGTAATATTACCTGGTGTAGAGAAAGATACAATTAAGCTAAAAATGAATAAGGATAATTTAATTATTTATGGCGAAACTGATACTTTAAAATATGGTGGTCTTTTTCAATTATGTTGTCCAGTAGATACGGATGAAGCCAAATCAACCTATAACAATGGATTGTTAAAGATTGAAGTTCCTTATTTAGACGCATTGAAAGATACTGTTGAAATCGAAATAGAATAATTTTTTTTTCCTTTTTTTTAATTTATTAAAATTATATCTCCTATATTACTGAATCAGTAAGGAAATAGGATATTAATTATATAGGTTTTAATTTCCTAATTTTTAATGACTCGAGAATAAATATTGCCATCCCCAAAATCAAGAAAATCAATAAAAATAAACTAATAGGGTCAGTGATAAATTCATTCCCACTAATTACGGCAAGGATAAAATACACAATAAAGCCCAACACATAGATGATTAAATATAAAGAAATTCGAGGGATTACCCGATTACCAATACGTATAAAGAACTTTAATACTCCAATTTTTATTTCTTCATTTAATGAATATTTTCCTTCTTCAGAGTTCTTCGATATAACTCCTGCTTCCAATAATTTAGTTATTTGATAAGAAACAGTTCCAGGAGAGGAAAATTTTAATGCCTTTTGAATTTCCCTAATTCCTGCATGATCATGAGTAAAAATATACCAATAAATTTGAAGTGTTTTGCCTTGCAGTAAATCTTCAGGTATTTCTGCTTTAACTTCTTTTGTGGGTTTTACTATTTTAGTAGGCTTATAAATTATTGCGTCAATTTCAGATTTCTGTAATAAATTAATCCCAAAGATCATAAAACCATATACAATAAAAACAACAATAGAAAAATACAGATAAAACTCAATGTTTGCTTGACTAATTACTCTTTGAAAATACATTATTAAAAAGATAATCGTTATTATTGCATGTAAAATAGTAAGATAATGTAAAATTTTTTTGAGAAAATAACTTATAATTTTTTTTGAATAAGGTTTTCGAGATTTAAATTCTGTAGAACTTTCATCCTTATATTCTACTTTTTTAAATACCATTGTGAATCCTATTCCTCCTTAATATTGTTTATCCATTTTCAATTTTTAAACATTATTAAATTCTTTTATATAATAACAATTACTGTTAATAGCTGTTCAAAAGTTTGAACACGCCAATGTTTTTAAATTGAAGAATAATCTATATTTGTGAAGATTAAATTAGAACTCTTATAAAAAAAGTTTATTTCCAAATGAGTACCACTGAATTATCAAAAGAAGTTAGAGGAAATGATGAACTAATAAAGATAAAGAATAAACAGCTTTTTAGCATTATCGCTTTATTTATTATTATAACTTTATGTTTTGTATTGAGTAGGAATTTCATGTACGGAGATGGTACAATTAGGTACACATATTTATCCGGTGTTGGATATTACATAGAATACGATGACAATGGTATGTGTTGTGCATATGATATAACTAATCCCGATGATTATTCTGAATATATGCAAAATGGTTTAGAAGTTAAATTTATTGGAGTATTTCGTGCAACTAGAGGATTTGCACCTAGCATATATTTACTTTACGTTATAGAACCTAATGAGTTCCCCCCTATTTCTTTGATATTGTTAAAATGGGCAGTAATATTCTTAGTTTGTATAATTGGTATTTTTGGAATTATATATTTACTCTATAAAGTGTTGATGTTTAAAGATAAAAGAATTTATCTCAAAAGTTCCAATGTTTTCAAACATTAGGGCGATCTATATGTTATTTCTCATTCATCCAATTATCCCTTATATCTTTTATAGCCGTTCCAGGCATTACTCCCTTAGGACAAACCCTATTGCATACGAAAAATTTTTCACATGCTGGAACAGCATCACTTTGTAAGACACGAGATAGGATTAAGCTTTGTTGTTGATCATCAAGACGCGAATCCCTTACAAATCGATCAGCCTTAGCCAATTGAGCAGGTCCTAAATAATTTGGATTCTTTTTATATACAGGACAAGCCCAACACAACCCACATAATATACAATAAACTAACCGCTCAATAATTTTCATTTGTGGCGGAGACTGTGTTGATTCTGGGGCAATATCATTCCACTTCCTGGTGAAATATGGCTCCACTTCTCTATAAAATTTCCAAAAGGGCTCCATATTCACGATTAAATCCTTTAAAACTTCCATATTTGGTAAAGGCTCAATTAAAATTTCACTTTCTTTATCCCAGCTTGAATCATTACCAAATTTAAACTCTGGTAAATTTATTGGTTTTTTCATAGTTTTAACCGTGGAAACTTGAGTTCTACATGCTAATAAAGGCACTTTATCAACAGTCATGCCACAGGATCCACAAATGGCACCCCTACAAGCATAACGAAATGCGAGGCTTGAGTCAAAATAATCTTGTATGTAAAAAAGAGCCTCTAATACATTCATTCCTTTTTGTATTGGAACCTCAAATTGGTCATACCATATATTTCCGTTGCCATCATTCCTATAAATTAAAAATTTTCCTATTTCACTCATTAGTATATCCTCTCCTTCACCTCAAATATCCCTAATTTGACTGGTTTTGTTTTAATTAGTAATCCACTATTTTCTCGATAAATCATGGTATGTATTAAATAATCATTATCATTACGCGTAGGAAAATCTCTTCTAAAATGAGCACCTCTACTTTCTTTTCTCCATAAAGCGGCGTATGCTGTAGCTTCTGCTATATCTATCATACTTCTGAGTTCTAAAGCTCTAATTAATCCATAATTAAATCTTCGATCTTCGGTTGCTACATGAATGGTTTGGAATTCTTTTTGCAATTTACGTATTGCATTAAATGCTTCTTCAAGATCGTCATGATTTCGAAATACTCCAACTTTCTTATTCAATAAATTTCCCATCTCATTTCTTATTTCAACAGGTTTTTTACCTGAATTATTTTCCCAGTTTTTCAATAACTTTTCAACGCTTTTTAATGTCACTTCTTCTGCTTCGTTGATGTCTTTCGATGGAGGTTTTTTCGTTAATCCTTTTTTAAGCAGAGTTCTCCCAATATGTCTTCCGAATACTGAAGTTTCTAATAACGAGTTTCCTCCTAATCGATTAGCTCCATGTACTGATAAACATGAGTTTTCTCCTATGGTATAAAGACCTGATAATTCAGTTTCTCCATAATCACCATCATATTTTGTTCCAATCCCTCCCATAGAATAATGTTGACCGGGTTGTACAGGAATTGGTTCTTCAATAGGATCTACCCCAGCAAAATAAATACTTATTTCACGTATTCCAGGTAGTCGCTCCATAATGCGTTCAGCTCCGAGATGAGTAAGATCTAAATGGACATATGCATTCTCAAAACCTCTCCCTTCTAACACTTCAGTATCAATAGATCGTGCAACAATATCCCTTGGTGCAAGTTCCATAGCATCGGGAGCTGTTTCTTTCATAAATCTTTCACCCTTAGTATTGAACAAATATCCGCCCTCACCTCGAGCTCCCTCAGTTATCAATATATTTGTTCCATATAAGGTAGTGGGATGAAATTGAACAAATTCAACATCCTGCATAGGAACACCTGCTCTAAACGCAGCTCCAACTCCATCTCCTGTGTTAATAACGGCATTTGTAGAGCTCTTAAAGATTCTTCCAAAACCGCCTGTGGCTAGAATCACATAGGATGCTATAAAGGACACAAATTCCCCTTTTGCTATATCAATAGCTAGTAAACCTGCAATTTTTCCATTGGTTTTAAAAACATCTATTAAGAAAAATTCATCAAAAAATTTAACCCCATTACGCACACATTGCTCATTTAAGGTATGGAGTAGGGCATGTCCTGTCCTGTCACCTGCATAACAAGTTCGAGGAAATCCTGCTCCGCCAAATGGTCTCTGAGCGATAAGACCTGAACTTAATCTTGAAAATGGAGCTCCCATGCTTTCAAATTCAATAACTATTTTCGGTGCTTCTTCGCACATGAACATTACAACATCTTGATCCGCAAGATAATCAGAGCCTTTGACTGTATCAAACGCATGGCTTTTAGGAGTATCCTCTCTCCCTCCTTCTAAATTTCCCAGAGCTGCATTAATACCGCCTTGAGCTGCTCCAGAATGACTTCTTACAGGAAAAACTTTACTAATTACTGCTGTATTCCATTGACTTGAAAGTTCCAGGGCTGCTCGTAAACCACTAAGTCCTGCTCCCACAATAACTACATCAAATTCTTCAACTAACATTAAATCTCAACTCACTTTTTAATTAATCAGATAAATTAACGAAATGAATCTAATAGCTGATTAAATTTGCTTTTATCTAAATCTCTTTGAAACAAAGGGCGTTTATCTTCATTATAGATGCGAACATTTTCTTCATATGGTCTTCTATTTGGATTAATATATAACACCCCTAACGCAAATCTCTTGGTATCTAATGCTATTTTTATTGCTTTTTCTTGATCATATTGATCATGAGAACCATTAATGTAGTAACTATTCTCTTTGTACCATTGAAACGTATTTACCCTATTGAATGTAACACATGGGCATAGAAGGTCTATTAATGCATATCCTTTATGATTAATGGCTTTTTTTAAGATTTGTTTTGTTTTTTCTATATCTCCCACAAAAGCTCTCGCAACAAATGATGCATTCAATGAGATAGCAACAGCAACAGCATTAAAAGGTTCATTAATAACTCCAAATACTTGCACTTTTGTTTTAAATCCTATTTGAGATGTAGGAGATGCTTGACCTTTTGTTAAACCATATACTTGATTATTATGTACTATATTAACTATATCTGGATTATAACGTATTGTGTGGACAAAGTGATTTCCTCCTTCACTATAAGTACACCCATCTCCACTCACTGCAATTACAGTAAGTTGTGGATTTGATGCTTTAATCCCTAATGCCGCAGATAGATAACGACCATGTAAACCGTTATAACTTTGGGCCGTCATAAAATGAGGAAATTTACCTGCTTGCCCTATCCCAGATACAATTACTAAATCTTTTGGTTTTATACCTAATTCAGTTAATGTCTCTTTCATTATTCTTAATTCACTATAATTCCCACAACCTGGACACCAATGCATTTCTCCACTATAATCAAATTCTGTTCCACCCATTTTAATCATCTCCGGTAATATTCTTTAATTCTGAAATTATTTCCTCAACCGAGAACACATAACCACTATGTTTCAGAATTCTATGATTCATATTGATATGAGTTTCGTTTTCTAATAACTTTGCAAATTGCCCAGTAGGATTTTGTTCAATGGTAATTTTGATTTCTGCCTTAATTAAGTAATCAAGTACACTCTTATGAATTGGATAAATTTGTTTGAAAAATAGAAATGCGATATCATCTCTATTTAGTTGTTCTAAAGCTTCTTTAATAAGATAATAATTAGAACCCCAGCTTACAATTAAATACTTAAAACCTTCTTTACCAATGAATTCCGGAGGTATTGCTATTTTTCTTAGGCGTCCCAATTTCTTAAAGCGTTTTTGCACGCTTTTTTTTCTAAGAATTGGATCCTCAGTTATTTCTCCGAATTCGTCATGTGTATGACTATCAGCATCAACTAATCCATCACCAAATCCAGGTAGACCTCTTGGAGATACTCCATTTTCTGTAAACTTATATCTCTCATAATCTTTATTAGTTTTTATAATATGCTTTTCTATCTTCAGATCTTTATGATCTAATGAACTTATACTATAATAGGAATCAACTAAATACTGATCTGTTAAAATAAATACTGGAACATGATATTCCTGGGTTATATTAAAGGCTTTTTGTGTCAATTTAAATGCATCCTCAATTGTTCCAGGCGAGAAAATAACTCTTGGAAAAAATCCTGCTCCAGCATGTAAAACTAACTCTATATCCTCTTGACAAGTACGAGTTGGCATCCCTGTTGCTGGTCCAGGCCTCTGTCCCACCACTATTACAATGGGTAATTCTGCCATCCCGGCTAAACTAACACCTTCACCCATTAATGAAAATCCACCTCCAGATGTTGATACAAATGCTCTGGCACCAGCATACGAGGCTCCAAGAGTTTTATTAATTACACTAATTTCATCTTCAGACTGATCTACAATCATTCCAAAATCTAATGCATGTTGCGCTAAAAATGTACCTATACCTGTAGATGGGGCCATTGGATAAAAACAGGCAAAATTACAGCCTCCCGCAATAGCACCTAGCGCAATTGCTTGAGTTCCATCTAAAATATAATCATTAATTATTTGTGGATTTTTCCGTATATCAAAATCAATTTGAAATTTTTCTGAGTTTAATAATTCTTCAATTATTTCATAACCTTTATTTACTGCCTTAATATTAGCATTTACTACTTCTTTCCCCTTTGATGCAAAATTTTCATTAAGTAACTTGTTTATAATTGATTTGTCTTCGGTAAATAAACGCAAGATTACCCCTAAGGCGATAACATTAGCATAAATTGTTCCACCAAGTTCTTTAGAAATCTCAAGGAAGGGAATCTCAAGTTTCTTGTATACCAATTCTGGTAAAGAATTAAGAAATTTGTTTTCACCTATTATTAGAGTATCAGCTGTAATTCTATGTTTCAAATGTGGAATAGCTTCTTCATTAAGAGGGATTAAAATATCTATTCTATCAATAAAAGCTCTTACTGGGTTAGAAGAGATTCTAATTGCAGTAGAATTTACACCTCCGCGAACTCTTGACATATATTCTCGTGTGGTGAATACATAATAGCCAGATCTCTTTAAGGTTCTAGTTAAAAGAGCTTCAACAGTCTGGATTCCTTGACCAGCAGCCCCACAGAGAACAATTGCAAGGTCTTCTTTATTATTTTGAGAAACCATAATAATTTACTGTTTAAATTGTTAAGTTATATTAGGAAGGGAATAATACAGTTAAAAAGGCTTTTTTTATAGATTATAAATAGTTTTGATAAAAATACCTAATAAAGTACTTTAAATTTTCCGATAATTTTGGGAATTCATAATAAAAAGGTAAAAAATCTCTAAATCATAGATTTAATTCTTTTAATGCCTCATCTACATCATAATTTTTATGAACAATCAGAAATAGAGCTTTTACGAATTTTGTAGGATCGCCTGCTTGAAAAACATTTCTTCCATAAGCGACACCAGCTCCCCCCACGTCTATTGACTGTTTAGTAATCTCAAGAATTCCTCTGATTCCTGCCTTTTCCCCTCCTGCGATTATCACAGGCGCCATACATCCATCAGCTACTTCTTTAAAAGAATCAGGGTCTCCTGTCCAATTTGTCTTGACAATATCCGCACCTAACTCAGCAGCTACCCTAGCAGCTATTTTAACTACCTCAACATTAAATTCATCGTCAATATTTTCACCCCTTGGATACATCATAGCGAGAAGTGGCATTCCAAGATCTCGACATTCTCTTGACACTCTTCCTAAAGTTTCTAGCATTTCTGGATCTGATGTTGTTCCAATATTAATATGAATTGATACACCGTCTGCCCCAAATTTAACAGCTTCCAGCACAGTATTTACCAGAACTTTATAATTTGCATCAGGACTTAATGAAGTCGAACCAGATAAATGTAATATTAAGCCAATGTCTGGTCCATAACCTCTATGAGCATATAAAGGGATACCAACATGACCTAAAACGGCATTAGCTCCACCAAGGGCAATCTTATTAACTATATCTCCTAAATTCTTTTCGATTCCCTTAATTGGTCCGTCAGTTAATCCATGATCCATTGGAATAATAATAGTCCTATTTGTTTCTCTGTTAATTATTCTTTCTAATCTAATTTTCTTCCCAATATATCCAGACAATTTTAAATTTCCCTCATATTGTAATTCAATCTATAAAGAATATTAGTATCTTTAATAAATCTATCTTTTCAAGGAGATCCTAATATATTAATTTGATATTAATTAGATTTAATATCAATAAACTTATAAACCCATTTCCTGTAATTTTTGCATCATTTCTTGCTTTTTCTTACCTTTTAAATCGTAATATTTAAGAAATACTAGAGCTGCCGTTATACAAAAGATGAAAGGAAAAAAACTCT
The DNA here is from genome assembly GCA_049671145.1 of Promethearchaeia archaeon. Taxonomy (GTDB): domain Archaea; phylum Asgardarchaeota; class Lokiarchaeia; order Sigyniarchaeales; family SOKP01; genus SOKP01. The sequence continues at coordinate 12,563 of JBATUM010000100.1, read as the reverse complement.
GAATCAAACGGAGTCCTAATAATGCCTCATTGCTATGGATTAAATTATTTGGATCATAAACTGTTATAGCATGAATTATTGCTATGATAAAACTTTGAATCAACAAAGTAGATCTAACAAAAATATTTCTAATTCCTATTAATGTAGCTTGATGATGTTTTTTAGTCTTCACAGCTATTTCATCATAACAATCTGCTAAAACAGGTGATAACATAATCATGTACATCGCAATTGCTACACCATTGAAAGAACTAATTAAATAGAATTCTAATGCATTCGTAATAAATAAATTCAGAAATAAACTAAGACCAAAGACTGCTAATCCTATTGAATAAGTTTTAGAATGACCAATTTTTTTCGCAAGGAGAGCCCAAATAGGCATTGTTAATAATGAGGAGATAAGTGTTAAAACTGCCCCGATTGATCTAATTTGTTGTGCTTCTTGTAAGACATCATCTACAAAGTTTACAGCGTTCATACTCGTTAAACCAATTGCTATCATGAATGAAATATACGTAAAAAGAGCTAACATAAAATTTTTTTGCTTAAGCATTATTTTCATTGTTTGGAAAAAAGGAATTTTTTCCGCAGTTTCATAACCCATTATAAATCTTTCTTTTATCTCATCAGATTCTTTTGAACCAGGAAAAAAAATTATTAAAGAAATCCCCATGAGTATACTACTTATTAATGCAGCTATTATAAATGTGGTTGGATTTCCAGGATCAATTATTTGAGACCAGATTGTTATTGCTAAAAAATTCGCCAGAAAAGTGAAGAGTTGAGTGAAAAAACCCGCTCTTCTACGTACAGTATCGCTTCTAAAATGTGCAGCAAATGCTCCAAAAGAATGCGTTTGAAAAAGTGAATTGAATAAATCAAAAATGCATACAATTAATAAATAATATAATAAAATTGGTAATCCGCTTTCTGGTCCTGAAACAGAAGGGGGAGTAAAAAGCAAAAAGAATAAGATAATTGTTGGAATACCACTAATGATGATCCAAGGTGTATGGAATCCAATCCTTCTTGCCGACTTTAAGGGTCGATCTGTATAGTATCCTAAAAGAGGATTACTTATCATGCTCCAAATTGTATATATTGCATTCACAATCGCCATATAAATTGGCCATAGAGATATCAAACTTATCAAGCCAAGTTCTCCTTCATAATAAGTCCAAACATAGTTATTAAAAGCTACAATAACATATGTATTAAAAAAGTATCCCATAGAAAACAAAATTGTTTTTCCTATGTTTTTCTCTTTAAATTTAGTTTGTTCTGAACCTTTTTCTAATGACTTCAAAATTAGGCTTTAGATGTATTTTTCAATACTATTAATTTCATTTAATTCTATATTAAAGTAATTTTTTAAAACTCAAATATTAAAGAATTTGAATAAAATTCTTGATCTTAATTATAGTTTATTAGAAAAAATTTTAATAATATAAGAGGAGAATTCATACTTAATTAAAATTCCGTTTAATTTCCTTATTACTTCGACATAAAGGTGGAATAAAAGATTAGATTACTTGAGTATGAAAGCAAAGAAATTTTTGACAAATTTGATGTTCCACTAGCAAAAAATATCATTATTTTAAGGGGAGAAAACATAGAAGAGAAAGTAAATCAATTTTCCTACCCTGCAATTGTCAAATCTCAAATTGCTATTGGAAGTAGAAAAAAGGCTGGTCTTATAAAAATTGCTCAGTCAAGAGAAGAGGCAATTTCATTATGCAAGAAATATTTCAACAGAATTGTTGCTGGTTTTGGTGTTGAGGCCATTCTCATTGAAGAATTAGCTGATATTAAGCATGAATATTATTGTTCTATAGCATTGGATGCTTCGGGAAGACAATTTTTTATTATTGCTAGTAAAGAAGGAGGTATTGACATTGAAGAAGTCTCTAAAAATAATCCTGAAGCAATTATTAAAGAAAGTTTTACATATAAGCAAGGTTTAACAGAAAAAATCGCTAAAGGTGTTGCTGAACAATTAGGTTTTTCAGGTGCCCTTTTAAATGACGCCAAAGCTATATTTCTAAAATTATGGAATATAACCACAAATCTCGAAGCGCAATTAGTTGAAATTAATCCCTTAGTATTAACTCCCTCTGGATTAGTAGCAGTAGATGGTAAAATGATTCTAGACGATGATACTGCATTTAGACAACCAATTGTTCGAGAATTTCAATTAAAAAAACTTTCGGAATTAGAAAAAGTAGCAGAAAAAGCTGGTTTCTCTTTTGTGGAATTGGAAGGGGATATTGGTATTTTAGCAAATGGTGCGGGTTTAACTATGGCTTTATTAGATGTTCTATCTGAATTAGCTTTAAAACCAGCAAACTTCTTGGACGTTGGAGGTGGCGCCAGTAAAGAGCGTGTTTATCAAGCCTTAGAACTTCTTTTTAAAATGAAACCTAAAGCTGTATTAGTAAACATATATGGAGGCATTACACGTTGTGATATTGTTGCAGAAGCTATAATCCAAGCTCTTAAAGATTTTAAGAATATACCACCCTTGGTTATAAGACTAACTGGAACGAAGGATAAAGAAGGCATAGCTATTCTTAAAGATGCTGGCATTAATGCATACAAGAATGTCATGGAAGCTGTAGAAAAATTAAAAGAGGTCTTAATAAGTTAAAGGAGTAGATAATGTGTATATTACTGAAAATTCAAAAGTTTTAGTTCAAGGTATTACAGGTAATCAAGGTATGTTTCATACGAAATTAATGCTTGATTATGGGACTAATATTATAGCTGGGGTAACACCTGGTAAGGGAGGACAGGAGATATATGGAGTTCCTGTGTATAATACAGTAAAAGAAGCAATTGAGGAAACTAGATGTGATACAAGTATTGTATTTGTTCCTGCTAAATTCACTTTTGGTGCAGTAAAAGAAAGTTTATCAGCTGGAATTAATATGACTTGTATCATCAGCGAAAACGTTCCAGTTTTTGATATGCTTCGTTTAATTGAGATGGCTCATGAAAAAGGATTATGCTTAATTGGACCAAATTGTCCTGGGATGTTGATCCCTGATAAAATCAAACTTGGTATAATGCCAGGTGATATGTGCCATTTTGGGAATGTTGCTGTCATCTCTAAAAGTGGTACACTCTCTTATGAAATAACAAAAGCTATTGGAAACGAAGATATAGGAGTTTCAGCATATATTGGAATTGGAGGAGACCCTGTACGTGGTACTACCATGGTCGAAGCTGTTGAATATTATTCTAATGATCCCCAGACTATGCTTATTGTTCTTATTGGAGAAATAGGAAGTGATGAAGAAGAAAAAACTGCTAAATTCATTGAAAAACATGTAGAAAAATCAGTTGTTGCTTATATTGCTGGAAAAAGCGCTCCGGAAGGGAAAAGAATGGGACATGCAGGTGCAATTATTTCCGGTGATTTCGGTACAGCACAAGGGAAAATTAAGGCATTAAAAAATACAGGAGTATTAATAGCAGAAACTCCATGGGAAGTACCAAAACTAATTAAAGAAAGTCTTTAAAAACAAAAAAATATCTACCTTTATCCTTCCTATTTTATTAGGAGAGAATAGAAGTTTTGGAAAATCTATTAAATCAAATAAATAAGAAGAATTAAATTTGATTATTTTAACTTATCTCTTTTTACTTAAAAGAGTTTAAATAATTTTTTAACATAATAGTCCATAGATTTATTAAGATTTATAGAAGATTCAATGACAAAATCAACTTTAAGAAAATTAACAACTTTAATACTAATTATATTAATCTTAAATATAATTCAATATTCTGGCTTAATTAAACTATATTCAATAAATTATAATAAAAATGATGAAACTATAAATTTAATAAAACCCCAAGCTTCAAACAGCACCATTTTCATAAACGGAACTGCCCGCGGAGTGGGAGCTCATAATTGGACATGGGCAAGCTCACAGGAATGGTGTAGTGGGAATGGTACTTGGTCTGATCCTTTCATAATTGAAAAGATATATTTAAGAAATGCTCAAATTCAAATAATTAATTCTGAAAGCTATTTTATTATTAGATATTGCTCAATTTATATAGGTAGTATTAAGATTTCCAATTCATCCAATGGTGTATTATTTAATAACCCTATCCAAGTTAATTCTAACCAAATTGGTATTAACATATTGAAAGGAAATAATTTCAATATATCTAATAATTATATATTAGGCTCATATCCTTGTGGAATTAAACTTAATATTACCAATAATACTACGATATCAAAAAATACAATATTAGATGCTGAAGAATATGGAATTTACTGCGAAAGTTGTATTAATCTTAATTTAGTATATAATATCTTAAAAACAGTAGATTTTTTTGATCACGGTTCTCCAATATATGTGTATGAATACATTTCTCTCTTAAATGTTAATTTTAGTAAAATAAGTGGAAACACATTAGATTTTTGGGATGGATATAATAACATTGTTCTTCATTATAGCAACTACAATTTAATTCATAATAATTCAGTATTATCACTAGAAGCGTTTAGTAGACTTTATTTATTTAAAAGTAGTTTTAATAATATTTCAAATAATTTATTTCAAGGAGAATCTCCAGGAATTATTTTACTAATGGGAAGTTGCAGTAATATAATATCACATAATAATATTAGCCATATTCATGATGGAATCACATTATATTCTGAATCAAATTACAATCTAATTATTATGAATCAAATCATTTATGATATAAATTATGATCCAATTGATGGCAACGGAATCAAGGTTCTCGATAGTAATCATAATAATATTTCAAATAATAAAATTCAAAACAGTCAATTCGGTATTGAATTATCAAAGAGCAATTATAACATTATAAAATATAATGAAATACGAGAATTCACTTTAGGATGTATTAGAGAGACTTCATGTGAAGGAAATATAATTACAGATAATTACTGTAGTTCTTCAACAGCTCCTTCAGATAAGGATAATGGAATAAACTGGTATTTTTCTGTATTGATATTTATCGGGTTAGGCTTGTTAGCCGTTATTTTAATAACAAAAATTAGAAGTAAAAGGTAGAAGAACCGTATTAAAAAAAGCCCATCTGTTCCTGTAAATTTCTAAAGAGTTCTGATAAAGTTGGATGAGCATGAATTAACTTTCGAAAAATCGATAGTCCATTTGGGAGATGTATTAATGGTACAATTTCATGTACTAAAATGTCTGCCTCTTCACCAATAATGTGACAACCCAGAATCTGTTCATCATCATCATAGAGGAGTTTCACTTTACCCCGTTTAAGTCCCATCAAATTACCTCGAGAAGATTTAGAATATTCTGTTTGAACTACTTTATAACCAATACCTATTTCTTTTAATTCTTGCTCAGTTTTGCCAACCGACCCAATCGGGGGATCTGTAAATACTGCATAGGGTATATTCTCAAAGCTTATTGGGATTTTATTTTCATTAAAAATATTATGAATAACTATTTTTGATTCTCTAAGTGCCATATGAGTAAATTGGGTTTTGCCTAAAACATCTCCTATCGCATAGATATTGGGCTTACTAGTTTGCAGATATTCATTAACAATTATATTACCTCTCGTATCAGTTTCAACACCCGCGGCTTCTAAATTAAGTCCTTCAATATAGGCAGAAAACCCGGTAGCTAGCATTATCTTCTCGACTTCGATATTAACTCCTTTATTTGTAGTTACTAGCAACTTTCTTGAAGATTTAGAAACTTTAGATGTGCGTGAGTTAGAAATAAAGTGTATTCCATCCTCCTCATAATATTCTTTAATTGTAGATGATATCATCTCATCTGTCCTAAAAATAGGGCGAGGATTAGTATCAATTATATAAACTTCAGTTCCGAAGCTATTAAATACAGTAGCAAATTCTAAGGAGATAAAACCTCCGCCAATAAAAGCTATCGTTTTTGGCAATTGTTCCAAATCAAATATTGTTTCATGTGTTAAAAAATCAATATCATCAATTCCTTCAATAGGGGGTATCCAGGGTCTTGTACCAGTAGATATTAAAAGATTTGGAGCTGTATAGACTTCATTTCCTACTTCTATAGAGGATTCATTAATACAATGTCCTTTTTTTCTTATAAAATCTATATTTTTAAATTGAGTAAGTTGTTGCTCATTATCTTCAATTGCATCTTGAACTAAATCATGTGTATATTGTAAAACCTCTTTATAATTAGGTTTTATCTCTTTTATTTGTATTCCAAATTTGGATGCTCGATGTGCTAATTTGTATAATTTAGCAGCATAGATCATTGTTTTAGCAGGGATACAGCCATTCTCAATACATTTACCGCCAAGAGCCCCCTCTCCCAGTACAAGGATTTTTTTATTATATCCTGCTGCAATCTTAGCGGATGGAAAACCTGATGTTCCCGCACCGATAATTATTAGATCATAATCCATTATTCTTATCTCTCTTTAAGAATAAAACTACTAGATTTTAAGATTAATATTAGAATGACGCTCATTTAAATCAATTGATTATTTTCTATAAAGTCTAAGAATGAAAATTATTCTAAAGAGTGTTATGATTCAGGTAAAAATTAAAAATTAAACTTTTTTAATAAAGAAGTAAATCCTCAAATCTCTACTAATTCTAAAACTTAATTATATCAGAAATAAATAATGAAATGTCATATAAAAGGGAAGATTTTCCCATATTTCTAATGTAAGAAAAATTTATTAGATAATAGGTTCTACCTAAATTATAAATTTTAATGAAATTTTTGTAATAAAATAAAAGAGATAGTGAATTTTGGCACAGAAAAATATTTATGAATATGATGCTAAGAAGCTTTTAGCAACTCAATTACCAAAATATTATCCGGAGTTCAATTATCATAACAAATTAGTGGTTATTGATTGCGATACGGACATAGAAAAAGCTATATCAGAAAATCCTTGGATTCAATCAGAAAAAGTTGTTGTTAAGCCAGATCAACTTTTTGGAAAAAGAGGAAAGGCTAATCTTATTTTATTAGACGCAAGTTGCGATGAAATGAAAGATTTTTGTTATGGTAATTTGGATAAAGTATGTGAAATTGGGAATGTGAGAGGAGAATTAAAAAGATTGCTAGTAGAACCTTTTGTACCCCATGATAAGGAATACTATGTCTCCATAACATCTGACAGAGAAAATGACATTATCCATTTTAGCTTCGAAGGGGGAATCTTTATTGAAGAGAACTGGGATAAGGTCAACCACATACCCGTTCCTCTTGGTACAGACATTAATTCCTTTGATTTAAAAAGTAAATTACCGAATTTAGGCGATCTTGAAAATGTGTTAATACCATTCATTAAAGGGTTGTTCCAAGTGTATGTGGATCAAGATTTTGCTTTTCTTGAGATTAATCCTTTTGCAATTACTAAAGATAAAAAAGTTGTACCGTTAGATGTAAAAGCTAGATTAGATGATACTGCAGCCTTCCTTCATTTGGATACATGGGGAAATCCTGATAATCCTACAGAATTTCCTGCCGGTTTTGGACAAGTTTTATCAGAAGAAGAAGAATTAATTAGAGATTTAGACGAAAAAACGGGAGCCTCATTAAAGTTAAAGATTTTAAACCGAGAAGGAAGAGTCTGGACGATGGTTGCTGGAGGAGGGGCTTCAGTTATTTATACTGACACTATAGTTGATCTTGGGCTGGGAGAAGAGCTTGGAAATTATGGTGAATATTCAGGGAATCCCTCCAGAGACCATACAGAAATTTATGCCCAAACTATAATAGATTTGATAACTTCTAATCCTGATCCTAAGGGAAGAACAAAATATCTTATAATAGGTGGTGGTATTGCGAATTTTACTGATGTAAAAGCAACTTTTGCCGGAATTGTAAGTGCTATTAGAAAATCAGTCGATAAATTAAAAAATGCAAACGTGAAAATCTTAGTACGAAGAGGTGGTCCAAACGAAAAACAAGGATTAGAATTGATGAAACAAGTTGGGGAAGAAACAGGAATTCCTATTGAGGTGTATGATAGACATACTCATATGACAAGAATAGTATCATTAATAGAATAATTAAGAGGATGAGAAAAATGGAAGATTATGAATTATTTGATAGGAATACGCAAGCAATTATTTATGGGTTTCAAGCTAGAGCAATCCAAAGGATGCTTGACTTTGATTATTTATGTAAACGTGAAACTCCTTCAGTAGCTGCTGTTATAAGACCTACACAGGGAGCCGCTGTTAATTATCATAAAGTTTTCTGGGGAAATAAAGAAATTGTCATACCTGTTTATAAAACATTAGGATTAGCTGTTAAAAAGCACGCAAATGCAGATGTTTTGATAAATTTCTCTTCATTTAGGTCTGCTTTTCCAACTAGTAAAGAAGCGTTAGAAGCGGAAACAATACGTACAGTAGTCATTATTGCAGAAGGCGTTCCGGAACGAGAAAGCCGTCATTTAATTAAAATTGCCGATGAGAAAAAGAAAATAATAATTGGACCTGCAACTGTAGGTGGAATAAAAGCAGGGGCTTTTAAAATTGCTAATACTGCAGGAACGGTTGAAAATATTATACTCTCAAAATTATATAGACCCGGTTCGGTAGGTTTTGTTTCAAAATCTGGTGGTTTATCAAATGAGATGAATTTTATGATTTCTCAAAATACGGACGGGATATATGAGGGTATAGCTATAGGTGGAGATAGATATGCAGGTTCAGTTTTGATTGACCATATTATGCGATATGAAGCAAATCCAAAGATTAAAATGATAGTTGCTTTAGGAGAAATTGGAGGAAAAGATGAGTATGCTATAGTTGACGCTTTAAAGTCTGGAAAAATTACAAAACCAATTGTGATATGGGTTGCAGGAACTGCTGCGAGGATATTACCCTCTGGTTTACAATTTGGACATGCTGGTGCAATGGCAGGAAGCGCGATGGAAACTGCTGAGGCAAAAAATAAAGCATTAAAAGAAGCTGGTGCTATAGTACCTGATTCTTATGAAGATTTAGATAAAAAAATAAGAGAAGTATTTGAAAAGTTAAAATCTGAAGGAAAAGTCGAAAAAGTCGAAGAATTTGAACCTCCTAAAATTCCGTTAGATTTTATAGAAGCTACAAGATTGGGTATAGTCAGAAGACCAAGCGATGTTGTTGTTACAATCTCAGATGATAGAGGTGATGTTCCTACTTTTGCTACAGTTGGACTAGATAAAATTATACGAGAAAATAAATCTATTGGATATGTAATTGGACTCTTATGGTTCAAGCGAGAACTTCCCGATTTTGCTCAACAATTTATTGAAATGGTGATTAAATTAACGGCTGATCATGGCCCAGCAGTCTCTGGTGCACATAATGCGATTATTACTGCGAGAGCTGGGAAAGATTTAATGTCAGCGGTAGCTTCAGGAATTCTTACGATTGGACCTCGATTTGGTGGAGCAATTTCAGACGCAGCTAAATATGTTAGAGAGGCTTTAAAGAAAGGAATGAAACCACTTGAATTCACAACTTATATGAAAAATGTTGTTAAGGTTAATATACCTGGTATTGGACACAGAATAAAATCAGTTCAAAATCCTGATGTACGTGTACAACTTTTAAAAGAATTTGTCTTTAAGAATTTCAAGAAACATCCTCATCTAGATTTTGCTTTGGAAGTAGAAAAAATTACAACTTCAAAAAGAAATAATCTAATATTAAATGTCGACGGCTGTATAGGTATTACATTCTTAGATTTATTAGAAAATCTAGATTTTACAGAAGAGGAAATTGAGGATGTTATATATAGTGAAGCATTAAATGGTTTATTTGTACTTGGTCGAAGCATTGGTATGATGGGGCATGTTTTTGATCAGAAAAGACAGAGAGCTGGCCTGTATAGGCAACCTTGGGATGAGATTTTATTTTCATCAGATTAAATCTTAAAGTTAGTATGTTTTATATTCAACCAATTAATATTTAACAAATAAATAATTTTTATATCAAAATCGTAAAAAAGTATTTGAGAAGATTATCTAAAATAAAAGAGAGATTGAAATTATGAATGAAAAAGTGGAAAACGCAAAAGAGCATTTTGGAAAACTCGTAGAGGAACAATTAGAAAGAGTAGAGCGAATGAAAAAAGCAGGAGATTGGACGAATTATAGTGCATTAAAGCCAATTATCATAGGACTTATTGGAGGCGATGGTATTGGACCATATATTACTAAACATGCTCAAGCCATTTTGGAGTTTTTATTAAAAGAGGAACAAGAAAATGGAAAAGTTGAGTTAAGAGTAATTGAGGGATTAACCATTGAAAATCGAGCAAAAGTTATGAAAGCAATTCCTGACGATGTGCTCGAAGAAATCAAACAATGTCATGTGTTATTAAAAGGTCCGACCACAACTCCAAGAAAAGGAGATAAATGGCCTAATATAGAAAGTGCAAATGTGACTATGCGTCGTGAATTAGATTTATTCGCTAATGTGCGACCTGTGAAAGTTCCCGAGAAAAATATTGACTGGATGTTTTTCAGAGAGAACACTGAAGGGGCATATGTTTTAGGTTCAAAGGGAGTAAACATATCAGATGATCTTGCCATTGATTTTAAAGTTATAACTACACAAGGAGCGGATAGGATAATTAGATTAGCATTTGATTACGCTAAAAAGAACAATATTAATAGAGTCACTGTGGTCACTAAAGCTAATGTAGTCAAAGCTTCGGATGGTAAATTTTTAGCTATGGCAGAAGAAGTAGCAAAAGAATACCCTGAAGTAGAATGGGATGATTGGTACATTGACATAATGGCAGCAAAATTAGTTGATCCCGCTCGTCAAAGCCAGTTTAGAGTGTTTGTTGCTCCTAACTTATACGGAGATATTATTACTGATGAAGCTGCTCAAATCCAAGGAGGTGTTGGAACTGCTGGAAGCGCAAATATTGGAAAACAATACGCGATGTTTGAAGCCATTCATGGATCAGCTCCGCGAATGGTTGAGGAAGGTCGTGCACAATATGCTGATCCTTCGAGCATAATCAAAGCAGCAGCATTACTCATGAACCATATAGGTTTCACAGAAAAGGCTAACCGACTTGAAATGGCTCTTGATATTTGTGCTACTTATGAAAAGAAGGTGGTTCTAACTGGTCGTGATACTGGCGCCACTGGAGAGGAGTATGCAAAATACATAATGGAAACAATTAAAGATCCTAATCTTGAGCAAAAGTGGAAAGGGCATCAATAAATACCTCAGAAGTTTTAAATATTTTTTTTTAATTACAATTTTTTTCATTTTAAAAGAACTTAATGAAGTTTATTTTTTTATTCTCATTTGAAGACGTATAATGGATATTAAAATCGTTCTAGTTGGAGCAGGAAGTCCTGCTTTTGGTCCACCAACATTCATTGACTTAAACCGAAGTGACGTTTTGGATGGATCTACTATTAAGCTTCTAGATATAGACGAAGATAAGTTACAGATGGTGTACGAGGTTGTATCAGAGGATAATAAGAAAATTGGAAATAAATTCACTATAGAATGTACATCTAATAGAGAAAAAGCTCTAAAAGGAGCAGATTTTGTTATTAATTCTACAGAACATGGAGATCGATTTGAGTTACGTTGGCAGGATAATACAATCCCGAGAGAACATGGGACCACTGAAAGAATGGGTGAGAATGGTGGTGCAGGAGGATTCTTCCATAGTGCCCGTCAAATTCCAGAAATCATTAAGATAGCTAAAGATGTTCAAAGAATATGCCCTGATGCTTTTTTTATAAATTATTCAAATCCCGTGTCACGTATATGCTTAGCGTTAAAAAGAGCAGTTCCAAAATTAAAAATGCTCGGTCTTTGTCACCAAATAGGACTCTTAACTTCGCATCACTTACCAGCTATGATGGACAGAGATTTAAATGATATGCAGCTAATTACCGGAGGACTTAATCATTTTGCATTTTTACTTGGATTAAAAGATTTAAAATCCGGAACTGATTTAATACCTAAATTTAATTCAAAATGCATGGAGTATTTTAAGGATAAGTGGGATAGATTTCATTTTGCTGATCTTACATTTGAGATATATAAAAGGTTTGGATGGTTTCCTTATGTCGGCGATAATCATATTTGTGAATATTTACAGATTGGATCTCAATACACTACAGAACAAGATTTAACAGACTGGATTACAAGAATGGAGCAAGCCAATAAGGGAGGTACTGCTCGATTAACGAGATTTTATAATCGATTAAAGAAAGGGAGATATCCTAAAAAAGGTATGTTAATGCAAGAACCATCTGGAGAGAGAGCAATCCCCATTATCGAAGCTATAATAAATGATAGTAATTCATATGAAATAGCTGTAAACATTCCTAATGATAGGATTATTGAAAATCTTCCTCAAGATTTAGTGATTGAATGCTCCGGAACAGTTAATAAGAATGGTATTCATGGAGTAAATTTAGGGAACATTCCTAAGAATATTGCGGCAATTTTACGTATAGAAGCTTCTATACAAGATTTATGTGTTGAAGCTATACTACAGGAATCGAAACAACTGGCAATTGATTGTCTAGCTGTTGATGTGAATTGTGGG
>JBATUM010000099.1:0-5547 GCA_049671145.1 Promethearchaeia archaeon | reverse complement strand
GTTTTAATGAAATTTTAAACCGCCAATAATTAGTGGTTTCCTCGGGATCTATGGGTTTTTCAATGAATTTATAATCATAGTTTTTCGGGTGATCAAGATATAATTCCTTTTCTTCATTGGTTTTGTTTTTTATTTTATAAATCGTAGTAAGATTACTATAGTAATGTTCATAGGAATATCCGCTTCCGAAAGTGACTTTGTGTACACTCTGATTTTCTGATTTCTGCTCGTGAGTGATTAATATGGCTTGTTCAACAGCATAATTTAAAAGTCTAATATCTCCTTTATTCAAGAAGGGAACAATTGCTTCTCCAGCAAGATTATCATCATAAATTATTGTAGCAGGTCCTCTTTCTAAAGTTAATTCTGTATTATTTATTATCTCAATACATGCATTAGGATTTTTATCATGCTCATTTTTGTTGTATAGTAATACTTTTTTTGCTTTAATTGATTCTGTTAAAATGGGTACTAAAGCCGATTGTTTCCTCTTTATTGAAACTGGTTTTGCTATATTATACTCAAATAGTTCTCCTAAATCCTTAGTTTGAGTTTTTGTTTGAGTTTTAATTTTATCCATGAGTGCACCGTCCGATAATGTACTACCTAGAGCCCCAAAACCCCCACTTGGTGGTGCCATAGCTGGTGGTGCTCCGGGAGCGACCATCTTTGCTTTTCTTTTAACAGCTCTTGATGGTGCAGCTGCTTCTGCCATAGCATAATCTCTAAATTTCTCTCTTTCTAATCCTTCTTCAATCTCAGTTGGTCTTGCGCTTAATACTGTTGGTGGTCGAATTACAGGTCTTTGAATAAAAATTGGTCTATAAAATTCGTACTTAAAAGATACGGGCATTCCAGCAACCAAACTCAATTCAATATTTTCCCAATCTTGGTTGGTAGTGTTTTCGATTAAGCTCCATCCAGATAACAAACACTTATTCTCTAATGCTTGTTGTTTACTCATGATTAAGCGATATGAGGTCTTCCAAATTGGACTTTCTCTAATATATGATACAAAAATGTTCCTTTCAATATCTTCCTCTCCACCAGATTCACAATTGATCATGATTTTTTTAGCATCTTTCTTTTTTCCAGCAATAACAGTATCCAAAAAGAATTTCAAATCTTTCTTTATATCTTCATTTAATATATCTAATGATTTTATTTCCTCGAAACTTATTTTTGTTATAGACTCCTGATCTTCTAATAAAACAAGTTTTTTTTCAAAAATTTTTTCATTTTTAATGGCTTTTTCTACTGTTTCAACGCCCATTATCGTTCCTGAAATCTTTTTTCCACCACCAATAGTTAGATCAACATTGGCACCCTTGATTTGTGCAACAAGAGAGCTAAATGAATCAATATCAGGTATGTTTAACATTATTGATTTTAATAATTCAGAGGTTTCTAAAGCAGCATCATAGGATATTGAGCTTATATATCCCTTTTCACTCGTATCTAATACGAAAAGAGATTTTAATATGTCATCCATCTCATCTATTTTAAATTCAATCTCAAACGTATCAGTTCCTTTAACAATACCCTCAAGAATATAGTAAGAAACTCCATGTTTAAAAATAATAACTTTCTTTACTTTTAGTTTTGACATAGGATTATTATAAGCAACCATGAATTTAAATGTTAATTTGCTAGAATTAAATTCGGAATTTGAAATCAAAATATTTAATAAAATGAGTGAAAAGATGGAAGAATTAGAATACTATTTTAGACTCTTTTGAATTATTTCAAGTAAATCTTCTTCTAAAGTAGACTCATATTTTGGATTTTCTACAATAACTCCAAGATAATCTCCATTCTTATTGAAAAAATAAAAGGTCGGAATTTTTTTTAAATCAAATTTAGGATCCACTGCTTCTGGTGGTGATCGTGTTTTATGCCAAATAGTTTCACCAGGTTTGTGAAATGCATTTTTCATAATTCCATATAAAATTTTAAAATCCACATTGTTCATTTTCATATATTTAATAATCTTGATCATTGGAGGAATATTTTTTGAGCAATCGGGGCACCAATCTGCTCCAAAAGCTAATATCTTAAAATTTTCATTTTTGCTATTTAGGAATTTTTCTATTCTCTTAATGACATTAATTTTAAGCTTATAGGTTTTGTAGTTGTAGGCAATCTTATCATTATAAATCTTTAGATACTCATCTGGAGTCATGGTTGGAGAAACAAGATCACTCCATTTTACAATATTTTTCGATGCCATAATACAAAGATAAATGACCATAATTAAAAAAAATTCTTTTAGTGAGTCATAAAACACTTGAATTTATAGAAGTTAAGCAAAACAATAATAAATAAAAATTGAATTATAACATTACAATCGAAAAATTCTTTTATTACTAAAGGTGGGAAATTATTTTAAAAGGTTTCAGAGGAGAATTATTAAAGATTGATTTAACTAATTCTGAAGCTTTTAAAGAACTTTTAAATGAGGAAATCGCTAAAAGTTTCTTAGGTGGAGCGGGTTATGCCTGTCGCTATTTATATAATAAATTAGAGCAAAAAACAGATCCGCTTTCTTCTGATAATATTATCATGATAATGACTGGTCCGTTAAATGGAACATTTGCTCCAAATACAGGACGATGGGTTGTTTGCTCAAAATCTCCTTACACAGGGATTTGGGGGGAATCTAATTGTGGAAGTTGGTTTGGTGCTGAATTAAAAAAGGCAGGATATGATGGGATTATAATTTCAGGTATAGCTAATAAACCTGTTTATCTTACAATCAATGATGATAAGATAGAGTTTAAGGACGCAAGTGAGTTATGGGGAAAAGGTACATACTATACAACAGAAAAATTAAAGGAATGGTTTGGAGATCAAAAAGCTCAAGTTGCTTGTATTGGACCTGCTGGAGAAAATTTAGTTAAATTTGCAAATATTGTCTCAGAAGAAAGAGCAGCAGGTCGGACAGGTATGGGGGCCATTTTTGGCTCAAAAAAGCTAAAAGGAATAATTGTGAAAGGAAGTAAAATCAAATTAGACGTTGCTAGTCCAGAACAGCTAAAAGAAATGATAATTAAAGCAAGAGACACAGTAAAAGCTTCATTTGCTACCCAAATGTTAAGGGATTTAGGAACATCAGGAGGAATGGATATGTATAATGTGACAGGTGAATTACCAATAAAGTATTTTACACATCCTCAGTGGGAAGGTGCATATAATATATCTGGAGCAACAATGGCAGAAAATATTTTAGTTGGTAATAGATTTTGTCATTCATGTGTTATTGGATGCGGTAGGAGAGTCGCAATAAAAGAAGGTCCCTATAAGACCGCCGAGATCGAAGGTCCTGAATATGAAACCCTTGTGAGTTATGGCTCTTTATTTTTAAATGATAATTTAGAATGGATTACTCATATAAATAGAAAGTGTTTTGACTATGGAATTGATACAATTAGTTCAGGGAGTATTATTTCTTGTGTTACTTATCACTATAAACAAGGTAATATCAAAACAGAGGATTTAGAAGGATTAAAACCAGATTGGGGTAAAACAGAAGTTGCGGAAGAATTATTAGAAAGAATAGTATATAGAAAAGGAGTAGGAAATCTATTAGCTGACGGTTCCGATGCTCTCGCAAAAAAATTTAAAATATCTCAAGATGAGATTGCTACGGTCAATGGTATGGAAGTAACATACCATGATCTACGTTCTAATTATGGAATGGCAATTGCATATGGGATGGGATTAAAAGGACCATCTCATAATTTACTAGATGCGTATTATGTTCTGATTGGAGTTCCATTAGAAGAGATTGGAATTGAAATGGTTGATAAATTCTCTGATAATGAAGATATGGCAGAATTATGTTCTTTAATTATGGATTATAGAGCCTTATACAGTTCTATGATAATGTGTTCTTTCTGTAATCCTCTACCGTCTCAAATTGCCAAATTAATTGAATATACTACAGGTTTGAAATTTGGACTTGATGAAGTTAAACTATATGGGGAACGAATTGCGAATCTTAAAAGACTATTTAATATTAGAATGGGTTTAACATCTGAAGAAGATCGATTACCTGAAATTTTATTGAAGATTTTTAGTGAGGGTGGAGCAGCTGGTAAATCTCCTGATTTTGAAAAGCTTAAATCATTACTTTATAAGTTTAAAGAATGGGATCCTACTTCTGGGAGACCAAGTATAAAAAAATTGAAAAATTTAGGTTTGAATGACTTACAATAAGAGTGGAAGACAGGTAGTAAATCCTGTGAAAATACCCAAAAAACACCCAATAATTAAGTTAATGATTGCTTTCTTAATATAGAATCTATTATAACTTACAATTAACCAGATACTTACAAATATCTCTAAAATCGCAAAGAATGAACCTAAAGCAATTGCATAGAAAATAGTCCTTTCAAGAGAAGTTAAACTGCTCAGTTCATTGATTCCATTTAAATCCCAAGGATTAAAAACTCCAATAAAATTAATAAATATAAAAAGGTATCTGTCTGGAATAGGGTCAAGTACCCAAATTAGAAAGTATATTAACAAATTTGATAATATCCCTATACCAAATATAATGTAAAGGACACCTAAGACCATATGAGAAAGTTTAACTACTATTTTCTCATCCAAGTTATTTTGAAATGTATTTGTATTATATTTAGAATAGTTTTTCTTAAATCGGAATAAAATTAAAGTTCCTAATATTATAAGAATAAACGATAATATGTATTTAAGAAATACAAATAAGATTGAAAATATGTTACTGACCCAATCAAAACCCCAATCAATGTTTTGATAAAAAGAATCAATTGAAAAAGTAATTAAAATTGATCTAATAAATAGATTCATTTATGTATAATCAAAAGGAATATATTTAAAGTCGCACTAAAATAATTTAAATTGCCTTTCAGCATATATTTTTTATTTAATTTATATCTGGCTCGGTTTAAATGGAAAATTATTATCTAAAGCGGAAAAATAAAATTTTAACCAGAATGCGTAAAATATTAAAGTTAGCTAAATCCTCTATTTTAAAGACTCAAGATGAAGAATTTTATAAACGCATTTCCAATGAATCTAATAAGCTGTTATTAGAAATAATTCCACATATTCCTTATGTAGGAGGCAAAGACAACATGTTTACTATCATCTTAGAAGTAAATGCTTGTATCATTGCCTTGTATAAAGTTATGAAAATGAATGGGGAAAATTTAGATAATATAATCAGAGTTTTCTGTGAAACTACTGAAAAGTTTTTTCAAAAATATCTAAAATTCATACGTAAATTGATAGGGAGGTATATGTTAAGCAGGCGATACATAAGGAAATTAATTAAATTATCAAAAGAAACATATAAATTGAAGTATCCTGATAATTGGATCTTTACTATAAGAAAAGGAAATGATGAAGAATATAGATGGAAAGCAAAATACTCTCAGTGTGCTGTTTGCAATTTTTGGAAGGCACAAAGGCTTGAAGAAATTCTACCATATTGCTGTTTTTTTGATGTTATTAATAGCAAATATTGTAATACAGGGATTCAATTTGAATCGACCATAGGGG
>JBATUM010000098.1:0-23418 GCA_049671145.1 Promethearchaeia archaeon | reverse complement strand
CTTTAGGCTCCATAATCATCAATTTCCTTTATTTTATATCAGAGTTATTTAATGAACAGTTTATTAAAAAATGTTATTGATATTAAATGAATTTGATATAACTTTTAGATAATCTTATAATTATTCTTTCTTGGTGATTTGAAACAAAAATTAAAATTTTTAAGCTTCTTTATATTAATAAAGTGAAAGACTTGAAAATTCGATTATATTTGCCAGAGTCGCTTAGACTGGTCGAGCGATAGCCTGCAGAGTTGTTAACGGGAGTTCAAATCTCCCCTCTGGCTCTTTATTCTACCACATAAAAATCTAAGGTTATGATTTTTTTCATAAGATTTATCAAAACTTCTTAGTTATTTGAATATATGTCATTACAGAAAGTAACTGCAAAAAAATTAATTGAGAAAAAGAAAAACGGAGAAAAAATTGTAACTATAACATCTTACGATTATTCTTTTGCCAAGATAGCGGATGAATCTGGTATGGATTTAATATTAGTTGGAGATTCACTAGCAATGGTGGTTTTGGGTTATAAAAATACACTTTTAGTAACTATGGATGAGATGATTCATCATACAAAAGCAGTCAGTAAAGCAGTTACGAACGCTTTAGTTGTTGGAGATATGCCCTTTCTCTCGTATAAGGTGAATAAAACCGAATCCGTAAAAAATGCAGGTAGGTTTATCCAAGAGGGAGGAGCAGAAGCCGTTAAAGTGGAGGGGGGTACAGAAATATGTCCAATAATAAAGTCAATGGTGGATGCAGATATTCAAGTAATGGGACACATTGGTCTTACACCCCAATCAATATATCAGTTTGGGGGGTTTTTAGTTCAAGGGAAAACCTTTGATGCGGCAAAAAAATTGATTTTAGATGCCATAAATTTAGAAAAAACAGGAGTGTTTTCTATTGTACTAGAAAGCATACCATGGCAATTAGCAAAACTAATAACAAGTATAGTAAAAGTTCCTACTATTGGTATTGGGGCTGGGTCTTATTGTGATGGTCAAATATTAGTAATTCACGACATGCTAGGCATATTTACTGAAATTAAACCAAAATTTCTTAAATATTTTGAAAATATTGGAAAATCAATTAGAAAAGCACTAGAAACCTATAAAGATGAAGTAAATAAAAATTTCTATCCTGATCAAAAACATTCTTATGAATTTCCTCAAGATACTCTTAATGATATTAATAATTGGCTTGATAGTGTAGACGTAGATGAAGAATCACAGAAATTAAAGAAACACTTATTTTAAATTTTAATTTTTGAATTTTAAACTATATTAACTGCCCTAGACAAATAACTCATCTTAAAAATTCTTATTAACCAAAGATATAATTAAGAAAATTTATATTAATTATTATACTAGTAAGGATTTTTATAAAAACTTATTTTAATGATATTGATGGTAGAGCTGAAATGGCTGAAGAATATGATTATCTTTTTAAATCAATCGTCGTAGGGGATGGAGGAGTTGGTAAGACAGCATTAACACTCCGATTTTCTAAAGGGTTCTTTACCGAG
Source organism: Promethearchaeia archaeon (assembly GCA_049671145.1). Taxonomy (GTDB): domain Archaea; phylum Asgardarchaeota; class Lokiarchaeia; order Sigyniarchaeales; family SOKP01; genus SOKP01. The sequence goes on along the minus strand of JBATUM010000098.1, from coordinate 21,890 downwards.
GATTATAAAATGACAATAGGTGTTGATTTTCATGTTAAAACTATTACTATAGATACATTAGAAGAAACAATTAAATGTAAATTACAACTCTGGGATACTGGTGGACAAGAAAGGTTTAGCTCAATCAGGCCTATGTATTATAGAGGCTCTTTAGGAGCTGTTTTGGTATTTGATCTTACAAATTACGCCAGTTTTGAGCATCTTCCTCAATGGATTGAAGAGGTTCGTGCTAATATAAAATCCGAGATTCCCCTATTGCTTGTAGGTAATAAAAGTGATTTAACCGAGCAAAGAACTGTTTCTATTGAAGAAATCAATAATTTTACAAGAAATTTCAATCTTTATTATATGGAAACTTCAGCAAAGACAGGCGATGGAGTAGGGGATTGTTTTTATATATTAGCTTGCCTCATGATTGGATCTGGAGTACCTGAACAATTAGTTAAAAATCAAACTGTCTTTAGTCCTGGACGAATTACTTTAGAGGTAAGTTCAGTATCAGCAAAAGATGTATCCCCCCCAGAACCAGAAATTGACTATGCTGCACCACCAGTTCCAGAGCCTTCCTCTATAAAGTCACCTGAATCTACAACCACATTTGAGTCAGAACCAGAAATTGACTATGCTGCACCACCAGTTCCAGAGCCTCCCTCTATAAAGTCACCTGAACCCACAACCACATTTATGCCAGAACCAGAAATTGACTATGCTGCACCACCAGTTCCAGAGCCTTCCTCTATAAAGTCACCTGAATCCACAACCACATTTGAGTCAGAACCTGAGATAAAAACACCAGAGTTAACTGAAATTGAATTTAAAACTCCCGAGGAAATCTTCGCGGAGAAAGCTGATGAAATTCAACAATTTTCGGCTTCTGATAAAATTCTTGAAACAACAGAACCGGATTCATACAAACCAAAAGTCGTTCCTTTTTCGGATACTACCCCTACACCTGCTCCCCGACCAGAAGGATTTCCTTCTATTGAAGGATCGACAGCTCAAAAAAAAGAAACAGATGTCATACCACCTTTTCGAGTTATGAAACAGGAACAACCCCCAAAACCTAAACCAGCTTCGATGACATTTGAACAAACCCCCGAAAAAATTCCAATCACCTCAAAAGAAAATCCAATTTTTCCATCATCACAACCTCCTCAAAAATCGAGTAGTCAATATCTCGGCGATTATGTGCCACAAACAAAGAAAGAAAAGAAAAAATTAGCGAAAGAAAAGAAGAAGAAAGAAAAGGAGACAAAATTACAAAGGGAGCGTGAGAAACAAGAAAAATTAACAGAAGGTATGAAGAAAGTAAAGAAAGAGAAGAAAGAAAAACCTCCAGAAGTATCAGGAACTCCTTCATTATTTCAAACTTTAACTCAAAGGACTGAAGAAATTACTGAAGAAACAAGTACCAATGTTCCTCCTTTTGTTGCAACAAAAAAAATTGAACCAGAAGAACCATCAAAATTAAGAATTATTCCAAATATTGAGGATATTGAAGCTGAACCAAGTAGTTTTATGCAAATAGCTTCACCTTCAAGTAAACAACAAAAAGAAACTTCGCAAGAATTATTAGTATGTAAGCAATGTGGTGCTACATTGTCAGGTGATTATGCTTATTGTAATAAATGTGGTGCTAAACTCTAATTTAGTTAATCTGGCTAAATTTGTTTTCCACAAATCGGACAAGTACTCCACATTTTTTTAATTTTAGAGTTACAATTGGGACATATTTTTAATTCAGGGTCAATTTGAGTTTGCGGTTTTCCAAATATAGTAGTACTATCCTCAATCTTATATTCGATTGGCTTTTTAGGAGGTTTAACCATTGAAATTTTACTATCTTTATCTGAAGTTTTTATAGGTTGATCCTTGATTTGATGAGATTTTTGAGGAATCATTGTACTCTTTACAAACATTTGTTTCTTCAATTTTCCAGTAGAATCAACTTTCTTTTCTGTTGGTAAATTATAGTCTTGAACCCTTTCTGGAGTTTGGCGAATTTGGGCTTTTTTCATCTTAACTTCCTCTTTAATTGGCTTCTTCTCAGTTTGTTCTAAAGGGATGCCCACCTTATAGACAAAATATTTCCCATCATTATTTTCAATTACGACTTCACCATTTACTAGTATGACTTCAATATAATAAATAATTAAAGAACCAATAGGTACCTCAACTATCTCAGCAATAAAATAATCCATTTGAATTTCCATTTTCATTTGGTACCATGTTTTCCCATGATCAGCACTAAATATAAGTTTTACAGCATCTAATTTATTATCAAAATCCTCTTCAGTGATTTTTACGACAATCTTTATTGTTTTCTTTTTTAGTTCTCCGGATTCTTCAAATTCTTCAATTTCTGCCTCATTCCATGCTACACCACATTTTGGACAGTTAGTAAACCAATTTGGATATTCAAAGTTACATTTACTACAAGTTTTCGTAAAATAACGAGATGTTTTTATTCCAATCTTTTTCTTTTTATCCTTCGCCATTCTCTATTTCATTTTTAATGAGAAATTTAACCCTAATAAATAATTTAATTACTTTTTAGTTTATAAATATATTTCTGTACCATACTATTAAAATTCTTATTATATATTTGTTATTATAATTATTATTAAAATAGAAAAAATTAGTGAAACTAAAAATAAATTCTGAAGAAGTAAAAGCACTTTTAGCTGCACTTAATGATTTAATTGAAATTAAAGTTTTAATTCGCAAAGTTACTCCAAATTATAATTTAGATGATGATCTTAATAATGAATTAATACAATTATTAGAAGCACTTCGATCAAAGCTTCAGCCAATTTTTTCTAAATATTTAGATATTGGATATTTTGAAGAAAACAGCACAAATCAAAAAGAAATTGATACGCAATATGTAGTTGAATTAATTAAAAAGAAAAAATATATTATCGTTTCTTCAAGCAATTCAAAAAAAAAATTAAAAAATTTTGGAATAGATCCCCGAAGTATAGTTGTAACTGGTGGACCTTTATTCGTTGAAAATTATAAGAAAGTTAGTCCCACTTTAACTGATAATGCATTATTAGGTATTAAAAAAAAAAGTGAACACATAGTTAATCAAATTAAAAAATTAGCAAAGAGTGCAAAAGAATTAATCTTTTTATATGAGAAAGATAATTTAACAGATCAAATAATATTAAAAGAGTTAAACTTCTTGGAAAACACAATTGACATAAAAATAAAAAATTATAATATAAAATCTTGGAAAATTTTCGACATTCAATGAAAATCTTAACTAATTCTCAATTTTTTCAAGATTAATTCCAAGTCTTTTAAAAAATGAGATAAATGCTCTTTCTCCACATGAGGCATAATAACTACTCTAATAAGATTAAAATCTTCGAACTTTCCTAGCATCCAATTTTTATTACGTAATTCTTCGTCTATTTTACAAATACTTTCTCCATTTTCAGTTGTAATTCCTACAACATTCATAACTGGTGTTGTTGCTAACCTGATTCCACTAATCTCAGAAATTCCTTTAGCTAAATATGCTGTGTTGTCCATACATTTTTTAATAATTTTTATAAAACCTTTTATTCCCAATGACTTAATTATAGCCCAAAAAGCAATTATTGTACCCCCTGGCCTAGTACCTACAATATGGAAATGTTTGAAATTACCTCCCGCCAAATAAGGAATTTGAAAACCTGTTTTTGTTAATATTGAAGCATCTCTTACCAAAAAACCTCCAGAAGGAATTAAACCTAAACCCATTTTATGGGGATCTGCTGTAATAGAATCAACAGATTCAACTGAAAAATCCCAAGAGGGAATATTATAATTTAATCTCTTTAGAAATGGAAGTACGAAACCTCCAAAAGCAGCATCAACATGGAAAAAAATTTCTTTATTTTTAGTAAATTCTCCGATCGTTTCAATAGGATCAATCAAACCCAATGAAGTTGTACCTGCAACTCCAACTGCGCCACATGTATTATTATTAATTAAGGACTCATAATGTTCTAAATCTAGTGAGAAATCAGGCTTCAATCTTGCTTTTCGAAGTTTGATGTCTAATAAATCAGCAGCTTTATCAAAAGAAATATGAGCTGAAATTGGAAGTACTACTTCGGGATTTTTAATATCTGGTCTTATTTTTTTAGCAATTCTCAATGCAATTAGATTTGCTTCAGATCCTCCGGTAGTAAAAGTTCCAATAATATCTTTACCCCCAAATAATTCACCAATTTCTTTTACTAATTCCTCTTCTAATTTTGCGGTCCCTAAAAATAACCCCGGATCTCCTAAATTCTTAGACACAAATTTACTATATATTTCTTTACCAAAATCAAGAGGTTCTGTACACATCGAACCTAAAATGGATCCTGACTCATAAGTATAATCCTTTTGTAATTTTTTTTCCAGTAATTTTAGTATTTCTTGCTTCCTAAGTCCTTCTTCTTGCATTTTTTTCTTTGTTACTTATTTTTATAATTGTATCGTAAATACCTATCATAGAGAAATATTTAATCAATTAAAATTTTACAAAAATTATCTAAAGTTGTTATATAATTCCTCACAATTCATAATTTCTTTAAACTAAAGAAATCGTGTTGAATCCCTCTCTAAATATTTAGTTAATACTCTATCGAATTCGTTACTTAAATTGATTTTGTAATAATTGGCAACACAAATTAAAGAAAAAAGGAGGTCAGCAAGTTCCTCTCCTAAATTTACTTGTTTTTCTTTATTCTTTTTCGGTTTAAATCCTTCATAATAATTTAATTCTCTAGCAACCTCCCCAACTTCTTCCATTATTGCACTTAGCATAGCTAATGGAGGCCAATATCCACCATGACTTATTATCCAATCATCAACTTTTTGCTGAAGTTCCTTTAAAGAATTATTGGATGGCATATGCATATAATTTCCTCCTAATATTTAAAAATTGAAGAAATCCTAACTAAAATTCAATATAAAAAGGATATAAAAAATCCCTTCTTTAAAGAAGAACTTTATCTATAAAATAATTTCATCCATTTTTTATTTAAATACGAGAGATAGAGCCTCTGAAATAAATTTAAATTCTTGGATGAAAAAATTGAATAAAGAATTAAAAGAAACATATAATATTTCTTTAAGAATGCTTGCTGAAAAAAAGTATATACCCCATAATGCTGCTAAATGTGCACAAAAAAATTTTAAAAGAAATATCTCTGAGGCTAAATTACTTCGCACACTTGATTATCTCGAAAAAAAAAAATATAACTCTCCTACTTTAGTAAAATTGAGTGAAATCTTTAGAGAGAACACCTTTACCCGTGTAAAAGAGATTAAACCTATAATCGATGGAGAAAATATTTATAATTTAGAAAGCTCAGAAAATGAGAGTTGCATTATAGGTACTGGGCAAATATACATAAAAAATAATGAAATAAAAGAATAGAATTAATTTATTGGGATGTTATTTCCAATAATTAATGAATAAAATCTTTTCCTTTCTCTATTTAAATTTTATAAAAATGTTAATTAACTAAGTTATGTCTTTTGCGTGCTTCCCATTCTGCTCTCTTTCCAGAATTATACCTGTTAACAGCACTGTAATAACCTGTAATTCTTGAATAAACTTTCACATCAGGAGAATAACAACGAGGGCAGGTAAATTTTCCACCACGAAACATCTTTTTACAATGTGGACAAAATGTAAAATCTACAGTATATGAAAAATAAGCAGTATTAGTTTTTAAACAAATATTTTTTGTGAGCTCCCATAAGCCTTGAATATCAGGCTTCTGCTCTCCAAGCCAAATATGTGTGATCACTCCACCATTCACAATTGGATGATAATCACCTTGTAACTTAATCCGTTTAGATAGTGGAATATCAGCATCATACCGAATATGACTTGAATTTGTATAATAAGCAGAGTTCCCAGAAGATTGAACTATAGCCTTTTTTGGAAAATGTTTTAGATCTAATTTTGCTAAACGCCCTGCAGCCTGCTCCGCAGGTTGTTCCCATAATGAATAAGAATATCCATCTCTTTCTGTCATTGTATTACATTTTGCAACCATATAACTTAAAATACTTTTTCCTAACATATAAGCACTCTCACTTTCATGTAATTCCTCATTAGTCAAACTCTTAATTGCTTCATTTAATCCGGTAAATCCAATAGAAACGTTCTGGTCCTCTAATTTGAAAATTGATCTATCATTAATTTTTCCACTACAAAGTGGTAGATGCCCTGATTTTAATCTTCTTTCCATTAAAAGCCATTTCTTTATTAAGATTCTAGAACATAATTCCATCTTTTCATCCAGTATCTTAAAATAGTCATCCTCATCATTTGATAAATACGCGTACCTAGGTAAATTAAGACTTACGCTCTGCAGTGAACCAATAGTTACATAATTTTCCCAAACATTAGCATTTTTTCTTTCTTCTGAATCCAAAATGCATTTACTTATTATATCATTGCCACTTAGAAATTTCCTGCAACATTGGCTATGTATTTCATCAGGCATCCAATCTGGACACATATTTAGGAAATAGGGAGTTCCCATTTTTGCTGTTTCTTCCATAATTTTTAGATATGAAGGTTCAAACTCTTTTATCCATTCCTTTTTAACTTTTACTTCATGTTTTGGAAATGCAAACAACTTACCATTATGATCTCCTTGAATGTATACATCTGTGAGGGCATCAAATAATTTTAAACACTCCTCTTTATAATCTCCATATTTTCCAGCAGCTATACCGTGAGGTCCCACAGCGGGTATACTCAATAATCCATCTGGAATAGTTGGAGTGCAAGAGATTGAGGTGAATGGAACTTGGCCTCCCCTTGCTGCAAAAATTTGATTTGTTTCAAAAATTAGACACTGCATGGATTGTTCAATTTCCCTATTAGAAAGCCCTCTAGCGTAAGGAGCTAAAAATGTAGTTATGTAATCATAACCTTGACCACCACTAAATTCACCTTGAATGATCCCTAACCATTTAGCTAGATGAGTTACTGCCACTCTTAGACTTCCAGCAGGGCCTGATCTGCTACAATGCACCCAACTATCAACGGGGGGTAAGCCATGTTCAAGAATCATCCGAGGATCCCATTCTTGACAAAATGGTCTTAAATCAAAATATCTAAGCATGTGAACATGAATATCACCATATAAGTGAGCATGAGCTTCTTCTGAATCTAAAATTCTTAATAAAGCATACTCATCAGAAATTCTATTTGCTGCCCAGTGATGAATACTCTCTGGATTCAAATCTTGATTAGCATTTTCATTAATACCTTTTTCTAAAATAGCTTCATAATCCATTAATGGCATACCAATTCTGGTATACAGTTTGCGTTCTTCTTCAAAATGCTGTTCTGATAAAATAGAACATACTATTTCTCTAATATGTGGCCCAGAAAGAAATTTAATCCCTGAAGATATAATCCTCCGAACTACTAATTCTGTTATTTTATCAGCAAAGTTCTTATCTAATCCTGTCTCTCTTATTATGCTCTGTTCAATTTTAACAGGATTAAAGGATACAACATCACCTTCAGTCCTAAAAACTCTAGGTAACAAGTTTTTTAAAATTCCATTAGATAATTTTTGAGCACTTTTTTCCTTAATAGTTTGAGAATTTGGCACTAAAACCATAACATTCTATCACATTTTTCAGATTTTAATATTCTTATAGCTAAAAAAGGCATAATATCTGATTAATAATCAAATATTTTTGTCGGCATCAATACTTGAGACAAAAGATTTATTAATTACTTATTAACGTTAATATTTTACCTCTTCTGATATAAAAATTTATTTATCTTTCCAATTTAAATTTAATTTATTAATCTAATAATTCAAATTTTCAATACAGTCCTTATCAATTACGAAAAATTTCAATCCTTTTCTAACTAAATCGGGGATAATCTCTACTCTTTTAATAATAGCACCGAAAATAAAAAAATGTCGTCCTTGACGATTTTTTAATTTTTTATGAAATTTAAAAAGCAGTAATTATGAATATATTTAAATAAAAAAATATTCAAATTTCTCAAAAAGAGGATTATAAATGAAAAATAAATTAGTTAGTAGGGATAGTATCGAAGCTGTTGAGGCTTTAGATGGCGTGTACAGAAGAACTCTTAGTTTTAGTGATGATCTTATGTTGTGTCATTTTTTTCTTAAGAAGGGTTCAGAGATACCAATCCATTCTCATAAAGAACATCAAATTGGATATGTTATAAGAGGAAAATTAAATTTTTTTACAGAAAATGGTAATTTTATTGCGGGAGAAGGAGATAGTTATTTATTTAACTCTAATGAAAAACATGGAGCCTCCATATTAGAAGATTCAGAAGTTATTGACGTTTTTAATCCGTCAAGAGATGATTATAAATGAAATTATTCAAAAAACATAAATAATAATAACAGAAAAAGTTTAATTTACCATTGGTATATCGCTATAGCAAAAATAGCAAAGATACTAAATAAGAGTTCTGCGATTACCCAGTCAAAGTATAACTTCTTCTTCTGATCTCTATTTTCTTTAATTTTTGAAGCTAATCCAAAACAAAAGGCTGAGTTTATCCCAGTAAAAATTGTGATTGTGATGGTTGAAGCGTTATATCCTAATTCAATTAAATCTAATACAGAATCCAACAAAAACCATCCTCCTAAAAATAAGATTAAAGCAAATAAAAATATCCAACCTGAAAATTGAATGATCTTTTCGAATATTATATCCTCTTTTAATGAACTTTCTATAGGTTTTTTTGCTTTTTTCTCAACTTTTGACATTGTTTCTTACCTATTTCAATATAATTGACTTTAATAATGGATGCTTCTTAATTTTTATTTTTTTCAATTGATAATTATAATGGTCTATTTTTAAGGTGTAAAATTGCCCTTGCAATATCTCCTTCACATTCAATCAAAATAGCTTTAGCTTCTTCTTTATCTACATTTGCTTGCGCAGCAACAAGCATAATATCATTTTCCGTTATGGTTGGTTTAGCTTCAATTTCATTTGAGGATTCAAGTAGTTCTGTTTCTTCTTTTTCTTCAACCAATAGTTCATCTGGAAAATATTCTCTTGCTTCTCCTATTACTTGGTAAATTTGTTGGCCCATTTGTTTCATAAGAATTACTTCCGGTTGTTCTATTACGAGAGTTTTTTCTGTACCTTCAATAATTACTCTAGTAGCTTCAATTTGATCCATATCAATACCCTGTTGCTGCATTCGACGGCGCATTTGTCGTGAACCTAATTGGCTCCCTTCTCTTTTTTTAACCACTTGTGGTCTTTTTGGTTTACTTTTTTCTTTTTTTTGCATTTCTTTAGGTAATTTTACCATTTTAACCACAGATTTTACCTTTTATTTAATAATATATAATTTAAAGAACTTTAAATTTTTGATTTATCAATTCCTCTTCTCACATTTACAGCAATTCCCCTCTTAAAACTTCTTAAATAGGGAACAGGAAACATTAATTTACCAATTGCTAATAACTCATCCTTTTGATTCACAATAATAACTTCATCTAAAGCTCTTAAATTATCATCAATATCTATTATGTGCTTACAAAACACATTTCTACCCTTCTTAATAAATTCTGATATTTCATTTTGAACAACTACACGTAATATTGGTTTAGGGACACTTTTGATAATTTTTTTAGCAGAAAATAAGCTTAAGGTAAAAAAACCATTAGTAGGTCTAAAATTCAATAACAAATTCTCTTGATAATAAATATGTCTCATACGTCCAGTATTTTTGGAAAATTTAATACGTATATTATTATTATTGTCAAATAAAACATCAGTTATTAGAGGTCCGAATTGGTAATCACAAATAGTTTTTATTTTTCTTAATGTTATTAGCAAATCTCGTTCCATAATATTCTAAAAGAAATTTTCGATTTAAAATAAGTAGATAAATTATTTATTATTGAGTGTTATAAGTTTGCAAAGAATAAGAGATTTGCTTTAGGAATAAAGTCTAGATTCGATTGCTTTTTCCTTAACTTTGTGCATTACCTTTTCAACTGCTTTAATAAAATCATCCTGAATTATAATCTCTGCGTCTTTTCTGATTGCAAACATTCCTGCTTCAGTACAAATAGCTTTTATATCTGCTCCAGTAGTACCCTCTGTTAGTTCTACTAATTTTCTTATATTAATCTTTTCTTCAGCGTTTAACGTTTTCATATGGATTTGGAATATTGACTTCCTTGCTACCTCATCAGGTATAGGAAATTCAATCATTCGGTCAAATCTACCTGGTCTTAATAGAGCAGGATCTAAAATATCAACTCTATTCGTTGCTCCGATTATTTTAACATCTCCTCTTTGCTCAAAGCCATCCAACTCACTCAATAATTGCATTAAGGTTCTTTGAACCTCTCTATCACCTGATGTTGCTACTTTTAGTCTTTGAGAGCCTATAGCATCCAATTCATCAATGAACAATATTGTTGGGGATTTATTTTTTGCTAAATTGAATATTTCTCTTACTAGTCTAGCTCCTTCACCAATAAATTTTTGAACCAATTCAGATCCAATAATTCTAATAAAAGTTGCCTCTGTTTCATGAGCAACTGCTTTTGCAACTAAGGTTTTACCGGTACCAGGAGGCCCATATAATAATACACCTTTAGGAGGTTCTATTCCAACTTTCTTAAATAGTTCAGGTTTAAGGAGTGGTAATTCAACAGTTTCTCTTACTTCTTGTAATTGTTGATCTAAACCACCTATGTCTTGATAAGAAACATCGGGAATAGAATCAATAACTTCCATACCTTTAACAAAAGGATCTAATTTTGTGGGTAAAACTTCCATAATTGCGAAAGTCCTTTGATTTAAAGCTACTCTCATCCCTGGAGATAATTTTTCATTTTTTACCTTCCTACTCATATTAACTACAAAACTAGGTCCTGTTGAACTCTTTACAATTGCTCGTCCTTTCTCATCTAATAAATCTATAATAGTTGCGGATACTAGAGGTGGTTCTCTTAAGCGATCAATTTCGTTTCTTAAACTATGTAATTCTTGTTCTAATCGTATCCTTTCAGCATCTAATAATTGCTTTTCAGTCTCTAAATTACGAAGTCTTTTTTCTAAATGCCGGGTATAAGTTATTAAATATTCTCCATCTTTTGTTTCTTCTGTTTTTCCTTTTTCCTTAATTTTGGTCAAAAAGCACAATACTCCTTTATGAGTGTTTTAATTTTATAGATTATTGCTTAATTTTATAATAACCATTTATTCATTTAAATTTAAGGTAATACCGATATATCATAAAAATGTCGATTTCTAAAAAATTTATAGGTTATATTTTATAATGAATTAGACTTTAAAACCAAAAATTATAAGAATTCTGAAACCAATTTTATTCATATAAAAATCTCCTCAATTAAATAAGATGTTATATTGATAATATGGCAAAAAAAGGATTTAACAATCTCGATAAAGAATGCCCTATTTGCGGAAGTATAATATGGGGGAAGGGAGTCAAAGTTTTAATAGAAGGAGCTAAAATTACTGTGTGCCAAGCGTGTGCAAAGCATGGAAAAAAAATTTATATCCCTCAAATAAGCAAACCTAAACAAAAAAAATCTTTACAAACAAAAAGTACTTTTAAAAAGCTAGAGCTCGACGATGGTTTAGAAATCGTAAGTGATTACCACCATAAAATAAGGAAAGTAAGGCAATCTTTAAGCTTGAATCAAGATCATTTTGCACAAAAACTTAATGAAAAACCTTCTTTAATGAGGAGAATTGAAGCTGGTAAAGTTGAACCCACAATTAAATTAGCAAAGAAAATTGAAAGAGTATATAATATTAACCTATTAAAAAAAATAGATGAACCAGAAGCAAGTGTGCAGACTGATAAATTTTTAAAAAGATCAACAGGTAGATCCTTAGGTGATATAGCTTTTATTAAGAAAAAGGATAAGAAATCATAATCTTTTTTGTTTAGTTCTTTAACTTATGCCTTTTTCGATATTAAAATCTTTGCAGAATTATAAGCGCCCGAAGCTCCCAATTCTTCTGGTCTATCAGAAGTAAAGATATTAACATTTGCATTTTTTTCCAAACCTAATGGAGAGCCAGAATATATTAAGGCTACACCTGAATTTAAAGTATTATTTTCTTCTAAAAAATAAGTAGCAGATCCAAGATTATTTGAGACTAAAATTTTTTCACCAATTTTAAATCCTAATTTCTCAATATCCATAGAGCATAAAAATATTTTCTGAAAAACTTCCAAGTATTCTGGATGTAGTTGACCAAATTGAGAATGGATATAGTATTTATGAGATGGTGTTATTAGTAAAAACTCATTTTTTTTGCATTTTAAACGATCTTCTAATTGCTCGTTTCCAAAATTAAACTTGATATTATGGATTTGTATTCGTCCATTAGGCGTAGGAAAATGGAGTGTCTTAAAAGGAACAGAATTTTGATCGAAAAGTAAATAATAACCTTGATCCTCAACTCTTTTTTGTATTTCGAGAGGTAATAATGTTAAACATTTTTTATAGAGAGTAGCTTCATCCTCATTAAAAATCGAGTCATTTTCAAATCCAATTTTAAATGCAAGGCGCCGAAAAAATTCATAGTTAGAGATACAATTCTGATAGGGACACGGTCCTCCTTGATTAATGGATATTCCAGGAATATAATATGGAGTAATTAAATCATATGTCTCGAGATCGAATTTTGAAGGAATAACTATATTAGCATATTTTGTAGTCTCATTTAAAAAACAGTCTAGTACAACAACGAATAGATCCTTTCTCATTAACACATTTATAATCTGTTTTTGATTTGGAAGTGAGCTTGCGGGATTAAAATTGTATATGAAAACTATTTTATATTTATCAGAAGATAAAGTTGTACCTAAATTAATTAAATCAGTTTCAACTATATTTGAATCTGGAGTGTTTTGTGTAATATAATCCAATAGAGGAACTGTCAATTGATTATTGAAATCGCTTTGTGAGTAAATCAAACCCGTGCCAGGGTTCCCAAAATTTCCAAGAATAATTTGAATTAAAGCAATTGATTGAACTATTCTACCACCATAAAAATCTTTTTGAACACCATAACCAACATTAAAAATAGTTTGATGCTTAAATTTTATTAATAATTTTACGACCCTCTCTAATAAATCATGGTTGATTTCTAATAATTCTCTAATTTTATATTCATTTAGCTTTAAAGCTTCCGATAAAATCTGTTCATATCCTTCAACGTGATTTGATAAAAACTCTTTATCTACACAATTTGCGTGTATTAGACTCTTGATAATTAGATGGGCTAACATGTAATCTGTACCAGGTTTGGCATAAATAAAATAATCAGCTTTCTGTCCAATCTCAGTTTTACGAGAATCAACTACAATCAACTTTACTCCTCTTTTTTGAGCTTTTTTTATTAAATGATAAGCATGAACATTTCTATTGGAAAGATCACTTCCCCAAACAAAAATTAATTTTGTAGCCGGATTATTTAATTGAAAAGGATTAGTCGTAGAATAGGTACCAAAAAGTTGAGTGAGTCCTGCGCATCCCCCTTCATTACAAATGCCACCAATGGTGACTGAACTTCCTAATTTCCCAAAAAATCGTAATGGTGCAAATCTAGAGATCAAACCATAATTCCCAGAATTAAAGGCTAAAAGAATAGATTTTGATCCAAAACTTTGTTTAATATGTAATATCTTTTCTGCGATAATCTCTAGTGCATTCTCGAGAGTGATAATTTTGAATCGATTATAACCTTTAATACCATCAAGAATTAAAGGTTCTTTAATTCTCTGAGGGTGATAAATCATCCTTTCTCGATGATTATATTTAGCACAGAAAAACCCTTTTGTAAATGGATGCTGTTTTAGAGGTTTTGCTGATATAAATTTAAATTCCGAAGCCTTATCATCCCAATCACCTAAAAACACGCATGAGCCATAACAGTCCTTTGAGCAAGTTCCAAATCGTACCTTTTTCGGCACATTTTCATTTAATACCAAAAGAACACCCGAATCTATTTAAGTTTCAATTTGCATGGGATATTTTATAAAAATAAATCTTAAGCAATGAATTAATATTCTAATCCTTTTTTGAAGTAATTTTAGAATGAGCTTTTTCAATAAGGACGATCTTTTCTTTCAAAAATTGAATTAACTTTTCATTTTCTTGAGCTTCTAAGGGTTCACCACAATCTGGACAACGAAAATTATGCTCAAAAGCGTCCTCAAAATTATATTTCGTACGAGGCAATTGACAATTCTTACAGATAAAAAAATAATTATTTACTTCAAACTGTAATTTATCTCTTAACTTTCTCTCCAACAACTTCTTTTTTTCCATCAAAATTTCGTCAAGCAGATCAAATTCGTGCCACCAATAATATATAAACCAACCAGTTGATTTATCCCTAATTCTTCTGAATTGTGCTAATTTTTCGCTGTATAATTTATATAGAGTTTTCCGTACAGTATTTAATTTTAAAATTTCCGTATCATCTGGTTCAAAATCTACGCTTATCTCTTCCTTTTTAATCCTTTCTTTAACGTTTTCTGTAATATCTTCATCTGTAATATCTTGATTTTCTGAATTTAATAATTCAATTCCGACTTCAATTGCTATATCACCCCCGATGATATATAAAAATGATCTTAATATTGAATTTAGTTCTTTCAAAGCCTTTCCTTCTAATAGATTTTTCTTTTTTTGATACAAATAAATCTAATATAAAAGTTAAATTTTTTTAAAATAATATGGAATAAAGTAATCTTAAACAACAATATCATACTGTTTTTCAATTATTTCATCGTCTATTTCGACAGAACGTAGGAGTTTTCCACTTCTAATAGCCATGATCCTTATTAATTTCGAATCTTTTATATCTTTTGGAAGTTCTATTTCTTTAATTTTGTAGTTATTCGAAATTATTATTGCTTTCCATTTTTCAGGAAGCTCCGACTTAAAATCTGGTAGAGTTTGTTCTATAACTGCATTTAAATTTTGGTTAGTATTATTTATGTAACCTGTACTAAATTGAATTCTTTTATTTACCTCATCCTCTCCTACTTTTTTCTTTGAGGGTTGGGGAATTTTGTTTTTGGTTGTAACTTTACAATTAGGATTGATATTAAACGATATTAAAAAATAACAATTCTTTCTAAAAGCTTCAATAATTTCTAATAAAGATTTTTTTTTAATTTTATCATTAATTTCAGTTGTATAATTTTTTGTTTGCCCAGAGGACCTCTTTAAATCCCAATTTAAGCCCAAATTACTTAATAGTTCACTAATATCGCTTCCTGTAACTAATTTTCCTTTGATTTCAATATCTTGATTTAAATTAGATATTGATTGAGTAACAAGTTCTAAAATCAAATCCTCATATTCATGAGATCCTTTTAGAGTAATTTTTGCGCTAGTTTTTGAAATCTTTAATGCTGGACCTATAAAGAAACCTCTAGAATATCTATAAAAATGACGGTGGACATTCATGTAATTCTTGGCAGGATCGGATAAAATAGGTGATTCAATTAATTGTTTTAGAAAATGCATTTTCAAATCTTATTATGGTATTGATTATCTAATATTAATAATATAAAGAGATTATATCTTTAAATTTTAAGGTTAATATTCAAAATCTGATATAGTTAGAGAAATTTAAATCGAAATCTTGAAAAAATTAAAAAAAAATAAAAAATTTGATATATTAAATTTATAAATATTTTTATTGATACTAATGCTTTTTACATTTTTTATGCTCAATCAGTTTGAAGTGCCTTCATTAACATTGTGGATTTTTGCATGGATTTTTCTTATAATTGGATTAATCGCTTTAACGATCTTAATAGTATACACTAAATATGGTAGAGAAATATCAATTAAACTTTCAGTAATCGCAATTATTATCACTGCTGCATTTTTAGGATTTGCTACTCATTTCTTTCTCCTCAATTTCGGAATTTAAAAATCAGTAAATAGTTTTTTTCCTTATAGTTTTTAAAAAATTTGCTTATCTATCGAAGAATTTTTTTTAAAAGATCACTAAAATAATTTGTTAATATTTAAAAAAGAAGAAAGCTATTCTTCTTTTAATCTATCTATAACTTAAACCATAATTTTGGGAAAATAAAATGTTATTTCAAGGAAGTGAAACATTAATTTTTATACTAGGGTTGATTTTAGGAACAATAGTTGTCGCATTAATAATGTTTATTGCAGTTCTTGTCGTTGTTTCTAAAACCAAGGCCTCTGATAAGAAATTTTTAATTCTGCTTTTAGCCTTCATTGGAGTTTTAGTTATACCGATTATAGTCAATGCAATCATGTATGTTTTAAATGTTATTGGAAATGGAATAGCAGCAATTAGAGATGCTATTGACAACGGAGGTCAAAACTTTCTAACCAATTTTGGGCCAATCATTTTCTTCTTGCTACTTTTAGTTTTAACAAAATTTTTACTTGACGTAACTTGGGATCATTCACTATGGATTTCATTGTTAACATTGTTTATACTGTATATTATTTACTCTTTAGTACCGGAATTATACAATCTTGTTCCATTCGGGTAAGTAACTTTTTGAATAAATAAAAATAAGAATAAAAAATTAATTACAATTTTTTTTAATTTTTCAAAAATAGCAATCTTAGAATAATATAATAAAAAGTAATTATATTTTTTCCTTTAATTTAAGTCTGGGAGCTAAGCCTAAACTCATCATTTCTTGGAGAAGTAATTTAAAAGCATATGAGCAAACAACTTTTGAAATGATAGTACCTTCACCACATACAGGACAATAACGCTTATCTCTGTTTCTATCATAAACCGCTAACAGACCACACTTTTCACATACTAAAATAACTGTTTTATCCGATTCATCTAATAATCTTTCTTTCAATAGTAAGGCTGATCCATGACCGACTAAACAATCGCGTTCCATTTCTCCAAAACGAAGTCCCCCTTCACGTGCACGTCCTTCTGTTGGCTGTCTTGTTAAAATCTGTACCGGACCTCTTGCTCTTGCATGTAATTTATCTGCAACTAGATGATATAATTTTTGGTAATATATAGGGGCGCAATAAATACCCGCCTCATACTTTTCACCTGTAATTCCGTTATACATAACTTCCCTTCCATTAAATTCAAAACCTGCTTCGACCAACTGATCTTGGAGTTTCGTGATATCTTTCCATTCAAACGCAGTTGCATCGCCAAGTGTACCAGAGGAACAAGCTATTTTTCCACTAATTCCCTCAAATAACTGTCCTAAAGTCATCCTAGATGGCATAGCATGAGGATTTACAATAATATCGGGTATTACTCCAGATGAGGTAAAGGGCATATCCTCTTGAGGTTGAATTAATCCCAGAACTCCTTTTTGACCATGACGGGAAGAAAATTTGTCTCCTAATTCTGGAATTCGTAAATCTCTTACTTTTATTTTAACTAATTTATTACCATCTACAGTTTCTGAAATTATGACAGTATCCACAATACCTTTTTCATTATGTCTCATATTTTTGGAAGTTTCTCGTCTATTAGGTTGCATTAATTCAAATTCTTCATATGACTTTATAAATCTTGGTGGAGAAGTCCTCCCGATTAAAACATCTCCTCCATTAACACCAGTTTCAGGTTCTATAATACCATCATCTTCAGACAATAATCTATAAGACTCAGCAGATTTAAATCCTCTTACTCCTCTTTCTGGGATTTCAAATTTATCAATCTCTCCTCCAGGATATTTTCTTTCTTCTGCATCATAAGTTCTAAAAAAGTGACTTCTGGCAAGACCACGATTTATTGAAGCTTTATTAATGATTATTGCATCCTCAATATTGAAACCTTCATAACTCATCATTGCAATAATGAAATTTTGTCCTGCTGGTCGTTTATTAATTCCAATAATTTCCATTGGACTTGTTTTTACTAAAGGCTGTTGAGGATAATGTAGAGTATGACCTCTCGTATCAAGTCTTAAATGCATATTTGCTGCAAACAACCCTAACGCTTGTTTTACCATTCCAGCCTCATAAGTGTTTCTAGGAGATTGATTGTGTTCAGGAAATGGAATTATTGAAGCACAAATTCCCAAAATAGCTGCTGGCGAAATCTCCATATGAGTATGTTCAGCACTTACATCCTTTTCAAACATTGCGATATAAGCATTTTCCTCTTCTTCAGCATCTAAATATTCTATTACTCCTTTCTGGATTAAATCTGACCATAAATATTTATTTTGAATTATTTTCTCAATATCTTCTTTTGAAATAAGCAGTTGTTTATTTTTAATTACAAATAATGGTCTAGTTGCTCTCCCAGCATCACAGTTTATTTGTATTTCTCTTGAATCATGATAATATCCAATATTTACATGTTGACCTATTTCTCCCTTTCTCCTTTTTTCTCTAAGTTGATGGATGAAAGGATTATGTTTTTGGTGGATGCCGACCAATTTTCCATTTAGAAAAACTTTTGTTTTCACACCTTTAACATTTTTAACTTCATTTATAGGAATTACCCCTAAATCAATTAGAATATTTTCAATTATTCGTTCATCAGCTCCAATTGAAATAATTGATGCTAATCCAAGATTTTTTACCAAACCACAGTTTGGCCCCTCTGGGGTTTCTGCCGGACAAATTTTTCCCCATTGTGTAGGATGTAAATCTCTGGCTTCAAAATGAGGTTGACTTCTACTTAATGGAGAGATTACCCTTCTTAAATGACTTAATGTGCCAATATGATTTGTTCTATTTAATAACTGACTAACTCCTGCCTTACCACCAACCCAATTCCCTGTTGCTAAAGCATGTCTTATTCTTTCTGTGATCACATCAGCTCTTACAGCTGTTTTAATATTGGGTGCTCTTCCTCTAACGGCAGTTCTTTCTAATTGGTATTTAATATCTTTTACTAGATTTAAAAAAGCAACTCTAAATAAGGAAGTAAATAGCTCTCCAGCTAATTTTAATCTTTTGTTAGCATAATGATCCTTATCATCGGGTTCTCTTAATCCTAAAGCAAGTTCCATAACCTTTTGTGCCATTTGCCCCAAATAATAAGCTTTCTTTATCCTATCGTCCTCCGAGTTACCAATATGAGGTAAAAGATATCTGTCTAATACTTGAAGTGCTCGACGAATACGATAATCCTTTGTTTGACCTATTGCAACTCTTTTTCCAATATAGTCAAGAGCATTTTGTTGTGATTTCTCAGCATCCTTTAATACTTGTATTTCAGATGCTACATCTATAACAGGGATTAATTCTTTTTGAATCTCTTCATTTTCAGAAATAGCTTCAAATATCTCTCTATCAGAATGCAGTCCTAATGCACGCATAAGAATTGCTAAAGGAATTTTACCTGGAACAGAAGGAAATGACACTCTTAAATTGCCATCTTTTTTCCTTTCAATTGTTACTGGAGCTCGGAAGCCACTTCTAGTAGAAAATACCTTTGCTTGATGTGTTGCGCTTGAACTCCTACTGGCTTCCTCTGCAAGGATTCTATTTGGAGCTAGGTCTTCCTGGGTAACGAGAACTCGCTCAGTTCCATTTATTATGAAATAACCTCCTGGATCTAAAGGATCCTCACCCCGATTTATTAATTCCTGCTCGGATAAATTTTCTAAAGGGCATCGACTGCTTTTTAGCATAATAGGGATTTTCCCTATATAAATTTCTAATGTTTCTTCAGCCTCCTCCCTTTGAGTACGCTCATCAATAGTTATTGGTGTCATTTCTAATGTGATGTCTGCAGCATAACTCAATTCTCTGATTCTAGCTTCGATTGGGGTTATTTCCATTGTTGCTCCATCAGCTTCTCTTACTTTGGGGACCCCTACTTTAATTTTACCGAACTTTATCTTAAATCCTGGGATATCGGGTATTACTTCTCCTGACTCATCAACGATTTCTTGCATTTCAAGTATAATAAAGTTGTTATATGAATCTAAATGTTGACGAACCAAACCCTTCTCATCAAATAAGCTTTTTAAAACAACCCATTTATCGCTATTAGATAAATTATCAGAACTCAATTTTACATAAACCTATAAAATATTTTTATTAAAAAGGTAATTAGACTTTTTCTTTTGTAACATATCTGTAATAGTTTACGAACTTCACAGTTGTATGAGAATCTCTTATGATTTTGACTATATCTCCTTCTTTAGCTCCAACAGCAATGGCAACTGGATCCTTCTCAGACATTTGAGGTAAATCAATTACGGTGATCTTATATTTTTCTAATAATTTTTGTGATTCCTCTTTAGTTAGAAGGTGGTGCTTAGGTACCAACTCATGAAGTAAGACATCTATTTTACGTTTTTTTGTCAAGAAAAAATCCTCTTATCTAACAAATTATTATTAATAAAGTATTAGATTTCTAAAAAATTTTATCATTTTAAGATTAATTTTTGTGGATTATTTTTTTATATATTTGAAGAGCCAATATCCACTTTTTTTGCATATAATTTCGACATTTTCCTCTGAGAATTTATTTTTTAAATAGTTTGAAATAAATTCTGCTCCCATCTTTCTTTTAATTACAAATTGAAATACACCATTTGGCTTTAAATATAAAGGAATCTCATCAAAAAGATTTAAAAATTCTTTTCTTCCTTTCCTTAAGGGGGGATTCATAAAAATTCCATCAAAAATTATGTTTTTATTCTTTATTGGCTCAAAATAATTTCCACTCAAAGCAAAAACGCGATCTTTACTTTCTGGTAAATTAATCTTAATATTTTCTTTTGTACACCAAATTGCTCTTTTATTTATATCAATTAAATAGACTGTACTCTTAGGAGATTCATAGGCTAAAACTATTCCAATAACACCGTACCCACAACCCAGATCTATAATAGCACTTGATTTTGGAGGTATGATCATATTTTCAACTAGTATTTTTGTACCTAAATCCAATTTTTTATGAGCAAATACTCCCGTAATTGTTTTAAAAATGAATAAGTGGCGCCTTAAACTTACTGAGATAGATTGCAATCTTACTCTGGCATCGGGGAATGGGCTATAATAATGCTTATTATTGTTATACATTTTTGAATGAAATCTTATTTTTTAGTTTTAGATTCACTCCAGTGAGGATAAATACCACGTTCCATAAACACTTTATTAATTTTTACCATTATTCCTGATTTTGATTTGTAAATCTTCATTGCGTTCATTTTAGCAATTCCAAAACCAATTAATTCCTTCTTGAGAGTCATTAAAGCTACTAGAGCGCCTAGATCTATTTTAGCGTCAATGTAACATGCTCCCGCGGCAGCAAGATCTGCCCCATGACATATCGCATCGACAGCTGTGTCTCTGACATATATCCTAGGAAGGTGTGATACCATTTTCTCCATTGGAGAAATAACACCCCTTAAATAATACTCATCTCCCTCTTTTTTATATAAGGTAAAAGCATCCTTTATGTTTTGTAAGGTAACAAGACTATTATCCTCCTCAAAATTACCTACTCTTGTTCTTCTTAATTCAAGCATATGCGCTCCCGAACATAAGGCTTCACCTATATCAAAACATAATTTACGTATATAAGTACCAGCCTCACAGCCAACTCTAAATAAAACATGATTTTTATTAACTTCAAGAATTTTACTGTAATATACTTCTCTTACTCTTAATTTTCTCATAACTGAAGATTTTAAAGGAGGAGTTTGATAAATCTTTCCAGTAAAAATTTTAAATATTTTTTCAATTTTTTTCTTTGGTTCTGGATTATGTAAATACATGACTCCTATGTATTCTTTACCCGCTTCAAGTAATGATGATAAAACCCGTGTTGCTTTTCCAAGGGCACAAGGTAGTACTCCTGTAACTTTAGGATCTAAAGTTCCACCATGTCCAGCGTTAGAT
>JBATUM010000097.1:0-5531 GCA_049671145.1 Promethearchaeia archaeon | reverse complement strand
CTGCTATCATAAGCGGTGGGATGGTTTCTCCTCCAACGTCTTCAGATACTAACCATCGACCTATTGGCCAAGTACCACCCCAAATAACCATAGTTAAAATCAACAAGATATAGGCTATAATTTCCTGCTTTCTATTAGCATCTGAGTTCGAATTCAATAAGGTTTCTCCTACTCAATATTTGAACAAATCATAAAATAAGCTTTTTGACTATAATTATGTTAAATTTTAGATTAAATAAATATATTCAAATTTTTCAATCTCTACAAGATAATTATTCAATCAATACTTTCTATATATATTAACCTTTAATTATGAGCCAAAAGCTAAATGTATGGTTATATATACATGCCTTCATGAGGAGGTTTATAGTATGGTGTTCTATATCCATACATCTCTCGTAATATTTCTCGTATAGTCCTAAAATCAGTTGTTCTAAAAATATCGTTCCAATCTATATTTTGAGGATTATATCCTGCTTGATCATAGATTCTACGTTTGATAGGATAGATTAATGTATCATATGCTTCCTTTATTTCAATAAATTTATCCTTTGCATTAGGATCACTCTTATTAACATCTGGATGATATTTTTTGGCCAGTTTCCTATATGCTAGTTTAATCTCCTTTTCAGTCGCGTCTTTTTCAATCCCTAAAAGTTCATAATAATCTTTATTCTCCTTCATCTCTCTTTGTTTTAAAAGAAAATTAGGATATATAAACATATAGCTGATGTAATATTGAATTTTTATCACCCTTTTTTTAGTTTAGAAATAATTTAATGAATTCTTTTTTAAGATATAAATAAGTTAGTAGAAATAAAAAATGGACAAAATTGTATTAGAATTGGTGAAATTCTTAAACCATTTTTATTTTATGAAAAATATTTAAACAATTAAGAAAATGAAAATATGTTTTATTAATCCAGCGCCTCGTTCATATATAACTGAAAGAGGACATGAAACCACTGGGGCGTATCCGCCCTTAGGGATCCTCTATGTTATGGGTTATCTAAAAAGAGAAGGTTATGATTGTACACTTATCGATCAACATGCAACAAAAATTCCTACTACTCAAGTTCTTGAAAGAGTAAAAAAAATTGATCCCGGAATTATAGGATTTAACACCTTAACAGATATAAATCATGGCATGCGGGCTACTTTTATAGCTCAAATCATAAAGAAATGGAATCCAAATATAAAAATTGCATTTGGGAACTGCCATGCTACCTTTAATCATGATAGAATATTAAAGAAATATCCTTTTGTAGATATTTGTGTTAGAGGAGAGGGAGAAATAACATTTTATGAACTGGTAAGAGCTTTAGAAAAGAATGGAGATTTAAAAAATGTCCTAGGGATTACTTATCGTGATAATGGAAAAATTTGTATTAATTCAGATCGGCCTTTAATCAAAGATCTTGATGAGTTGCCATTTCCTGATAGAGATGCTTGTAAAGATATTAATTATCTCCAAAATTATGGTGGATTCAACGCAGATTACGGAAAATTTATCACTATTCAATCAAGTCGAGGTTGCACATTTAACTGCGCGTTTTGTTGTCAGTCTAAATTATCTAAACGGCAATGGAGACCTAGATCAATTTCTTATGTTATAGACGAGCTAGATTGGTTAGATAGTGAAGGCTACACAAATCTCTACTGGGTGGATGATAATTTTACTAATAATCCTCGTAGAGCCATCAAGTTATTTCGAGAAATTCAAAAAAATAAGTTTGATTTTATTTGGGTCTGTGATCAACGGGTAGATCTTGTAAGTGATTTATTGCTTTACGAAATGCGAAAAGCAGGATGTCGATCACTCTCTTTTGGCATAGAAAGCGCAAACCAAAGAATACTTAATCACTTTAATAAAAGAATCACTCCAGAAATGGCGATTGAGGCAACCAAAAAAGCTAAAAAAAGAAATATTGATTTTATTTTAGGCACTTTTATTGTTGGAGCGCCGACTGAAACTTTGGAAGAAATCAAAAAAACTTTAGTCTATGCTCAAAAATTAGAGATTGATTTTCCACAATTTCATATTTATGGTGCTATTCCCGGCACAGACGTTTGGGATAATTTAGTACGTGAAGGGAAAATTGATCCGGAGAAATATTGGGAAAATGGTGTTAAAACCTTAGTCCCACCTCTTGAAATTGTAGAAAAAGAAGTAAAGAATGCTTATTTTAAATTTCTTATGCGCCCAAAATACATTTTTAACCAAAGTTTGCGAACACTAAGAAGTAGTTATAGATGGAGAATTATAATGTCAAATCTCAAATATGTTTCCCATTATAGAAACTTTAAAATGATTTATGATTTTATAAGTGGTGAAACATGGACTCATGGAGACAAACCAGAATAATTAAGAAAATTTCAAAATTTAGTTTAATTTTTATTTTTTCTCAATTTAGTTGCTAAAATAAAGCTCGTTGCACCAATAATCGTCTTTAAAGAAGCTTTTGCGCCAAATTTTAGATACATTGCTCTAAATAGGAATCCAAATAGTATACTTCCTCCAATTATAGGAATCCATATGGTAATAAAATTTAATTGATCTACAAAAAGAATATATAATACGTTATGCCCTAGGTATATTGTAAATGAATAATATGAATAGAAGTATAGGTATCTATAACTTTTTTTTGTTTTAACGAGCTCAAATATCTGAATTGCCATTAAAAACGATAAGGCAATTAGAATTATTCCTAATGAATAAGCAAATGCTGAAATTGTATTAAAAAACAAAAAATCTGGAAAGAAATTAATAATTCCAAACAATAATACTACAGTTCCGATAATTGAAGTAGGAATTATGAATTTATTCTTAAACAATAATTTCCTTTCATTTGGATCTTCTATAATGTTTATCTCAGAAATTTTATCTCCCACAGCAGTTCCAATAAGAAAAACACTAAAATACATTAAAATGGGATATTGAGTTAAGGGATTATAAAGTAAATGAAAAGCGTTTCCCCCAAAATTGGGTTGTGCTTGATAAGGTAATAAAATTCCTAAAATGAAGTAATTTAATACAAAAATTAAAATTCCAGCAAATATTCTAAAAGTTCTGCCTGTTCTCATAAAAGGCCAAGTTAATATTAGTGAAAAACCTATTGTTTGTAAAACAAGCCAACTCCAAAGATCTGTAATATCTCCTCCCCAAAAAACAGCCACAAATAAGTTATAGATAAATCCGATTAATAATATAATAAGCGCTCTTAAAAAGTATACATCTCTTATTGTGAGCTTATTAAAGTTATTTAATGCTTTGAGTTTTAACTCATTGCTTTTAAAAGCTAAAGCAGCACTTACTCCTGAAATGAACAAAAATCCCGTTGCCCCAACTGATTCTAAAAAACCAAATAACCACTGACGAAACCAATCATCACTTTGTATTAGCCACCAATCAATCATGTGTCCATATATCATAATCCACATGCAAAATCCGCGGATAGTATCAAGAGCCTTGATTCTTTCCATAGTAATCTTCAACCATCAGAATTATCAGTTGAAATTCTGAAATTTTATTAAGAGTTAACTAGAAATAGTATTCAACTTTTTAAAGTTTTAAGAAAAACTCTTTTCTAATTTACAATTTTGTAAAACCCTACAATTTTGTAAAAAATATAATGAGAATTGACAAAAATGAAACATACTAATAATTTTCATTTCTATTAATTTTAGTTGCTATTATAAAACTTAATACAGTTATTCCCGTTTTTAAAGAAAGTTTGGGTCCTACTTTTATAAACATGGTTCTGAGTAAAATGGTTAAAATACTCATTGTTATAATAATGGGAATCCAAAGACTCACTATGTTTAATCGATCCATAAACAGAAAATATAATAAATTATGTCCTAAATAGATGGTAAATGAGTAGTATGAATAGAAGAACATGATATTATAATTTTTTTTGGTTCTAATAATTTGAAATTCTTCCATTGAAATTAACAAAGAAAATATAACTAAAATTATTCCGATCGAATAAATAAATGAGGGAAATGTATTACGAGAAATAAAAGTAGGAAACTGAAATAATACTCCAATTGGTACTAATATGCCCCCGAGTATTAATGTTCCAATTAAAAAATTATTCCTAACCATAATTTTCCTTTCCTTCTCATCATCGAGAAGAGTGATTTTGAAAACGAAATCTCCAACAACAGTGCCAAATAAAAACATAGTAAAGAATGAAATGATTGTAAATTGATTTAGAGGATTGTATAAAATATGAAATAAAATCCCATATAAATTAAAAACGCCTTCAAAATTCCTTAAAAATGCTAAGAGTAATTCATTAATTAGCAATAATGTAACCCCAACAAAAATTCTAAAAATTTTCGAGGTTTTTAAAAATGGCCACACCAAAATGAGAGATATTGCAATGGTTTGTAAAACATTCCAACTCCATATATCTGAAATATCACCGAACCTAAAAACCAAGAAAATATTATATAATAAAGCAATCAATAGAAGTATAAATGCTCTGAAAAGGTAAATGGTTTTTATACTTTTCCAATTTAATTCATTAGAATCTTTGAGCTTTAACTGATTGCTTTTATACGATAAAGCAGCACTAACACCCGAAATAAATAGAAAACCTGTAGCACCAATGGGTTCAAAAATAATATGTATTAAATCTCTAAACCAATATGCTTCAAAAACTAACCACCAATCACATAGATGAAGAAAAACCATCAAAAAAATATGCAATCCACGTAGAAAGTCTATACTCTTAAATCTTTTCTTCATGAATTTAGTTCCTAAAAAAACCACATTTTTGTATAAAAATACGTTCTTTAATAATAATAATTTTATGGAAACCTAAGACCTATAATAATAAAAATAACTCAAGCAAAAAGGTATCTAATTTCAAATCTTTTAATAATTTCAGATTATTAAAGAGGTAAGCATACATATTTTCTTCACTGAAATATCTCAAACATAAATTATTACCTTTCACATCCTTTAAAATATTAATAATTTCAGTAAGTAATGATTTCAAATATTTTATAACTAAAACGATATCACATTTAATTAATTTTTCATCGATAATGTTAAACCAAGATTCTTTAGAAAAACTGATATTTTTCAATTCAGTCTGATTTTTAAACATTTCTTGAGTTTTTAAGTTTTTATATTTTTCTTCAATCCTCTTAAGAATCAAATCCTTAGATTTTGTATACATTTTATTTTCAATTATATTTCTAATTATAATGAATATTTGCTGAAATATTCCAAGAATATCGAAAAAATCAGCTACCTGGGCTAAAGTCTCTACTTCCTCCCATTGATTGTAATAATCTTCAATAACCTTCATAAAAGGAGCAAAAACTCCGATATTTCCATCCCAGATTTTTATCCTTTTTAATAGATTTAATTCAAATTCTTTGATAAAGGCTTCTTTTATTGCATTTAATCTTCCCATTAAAATCTCTGTTTTAATAAGCTTTGTCCCTGCGGCCACAAAAAGTAAATTATAATCTTGTGCTAATGTATATACCCATTTAAGACCCCCCATTTCTAT